>DASWCI010000130.1:0-6652 GCA_036390195.1 Gemmatimonadaceae bacterium | reverse complement strand
AGGACAGGCGGAAGTCAGGGTGATCCTTCCGATGTGCAACAAGCGACTCTGATTCTACCGCGGAGTCCAGCGAGGATCAGAGGTGAACAGCCCATCCCCGAAGCCGATCCTGTGCGCGAGGTAGAGGCCGAAGACCAGGCTAACTGCACCAGATGCGAAACGAAGAGAGCGCTGGAGACTCGGAATGTGGGCGGTAGCAAGCAGCGTGATCGTGTGACCAACGCCCCAGAGCGCGCCGATGCCGGCCGCTTTGACCACCGACCGTTCCCGAGTCACGATCGTCGTCACCGCGACAATGTGATCCGGATCCGTTGCGTGGCGCATCCCGAGCATGAGGCTCGTGATGAAGGTGAGAAACAGACTCACGCCGAGGAGTTCTTCACTCCTTCGGTCTTCGCGGCAATCTGACCGTCGTGAAGCAGCAGATTGAATTTGAACCCAGCTGAGAATTGGCGCGCGGAGGTGAGCGCTGCTCCATTCTCATCGCGCGCGACTGCATAGCCGCGTGACAAGGTCGCGAGTGGACTGAGCGCGTTGAGTCTCGCCGCGGTGTTGCCGAGCAGCGATTTTCTCTCGGCCACGATTTGCTCGGCCGATTGCGCGATCGACCGAGCCAATCTTGCAACGTCGCGCCGCGCAGCGCCTAGCCGGCTCTTCATCACATCGGACAAATCACGGCGCGCAGAAATGAGCGCTTTCGTCACTTCATCCCGTGAAACACACGCCGCATTAGCTGCCGCCGATGGCGTCGCAGCACGCAGGTCAGCCACAGCATCACACACGGTCAGGTCGACTTCGTGGCCAACGGCGGAGATGACTGGAACCGCTGACGCAGCTACTGCCCGCGCGACGCGTTCATCGTTGAACGCCCATAAGTCATCCTTGCTTCCGCCGCCGCGCCCGACAATTAGTACGTCGGCCTTCGCCCAGCGCCCAACTCTGCGAATCGCAGCTGCGATCTCCAGCGCCGCTGTCTCTCCCTGCACCTGCGCCGGACATACCACCAATCGAGCGCCGAGGCTTCGCTTGCGTATCACCGCGGCGATGTCACGGAGCGCTGCTCCGTCGGGACTCGTTACGACAGCGATGCATTGCGGATAATGTGGAATCGGCCGCTTGCGGCCGTCATCGAGGAGTCCCTCCTTGCGCAGCTTCGCCAGAGTGAGCTCCATCGCCTTTCGCCACAGTCCGTCGCCCTCCGCGTCGATGCGAATCACTTTGAGCTGCAGATCTCCGCGCGCGGCGAACACCGTCATGTGGCCAAACACAACCACCTGCATTCCATCGTCGGGCGCGGCTGGAATCCGATACTGATCGGCTAGCCAGACCACGCAGCGAATTTGCGCATCCCGATCACGCAGACAGAAGTACCAGTGTCCGTTCCGATGACGCTTGAAATCGCTGAGCTCGCCGCGAACCCAGACCCCCCTCAAACGCGACTCGACTATCTCACGCGTCTGAAGGGTGAGATCCAACACCGACATCGGATTGTCGATAGTGGTGCCGAGCGGTGTACGAGAGCGTGGAGCGCCGAAGAGATCGAAGGGAATGGTTTGTTTCATAGATGGTCGGACGCTCCGGTCTGCGCGGGCAGCTTCACCGAATGGTCATCTCCGCGGCACGAACAGTGTTTGCCATCAGCATCGCAATCGTCATCGGACCTACTCCCCCGGGAACTGGAGTGATCTTCGAAGCAACCTCACGCACCGACTCGAAATCGACATCGCCCTGAAGTCGAGTGCCCGATTTCGTGCTTGCATCATTTACTCGATTCGTTCCGACGTCAATCACTACTGCACCTGGCTTGACCATGTCGGCTGTCACGATGCGCGGGCGGCCAGCGGCAACGATCAGGATGTCCGCGGCCCGCGTGTGCGCTTTCAGATCTACCGTGTGACGGTGGCAGACAGTCACCGTGCAGTTGGCATTCTCCTTGTCCTGCATCATCAGTGCAGCCATCGGCTTGCCGACGATGTTGCTGCGACCGATGATCACGCAATCCTTTCCCGGCGTCTTCACGCCTGACTCTTTCAGGAGCACCTGGATTCCCGCGGGCGTGCAAGGAATAAATCCGTCACGCTCCCCGATCAACATCTTCCCGACGTTTACGGGATGAAATCCATCCACATCCTTCTTCGGATCGATCCGCCTGATCACGGTATCCGGATCGATCTGTTTCGGGAGCGGCATCTGCACCAAAATGCCGTGGATTTTTGGATCGGAATTGAGAGCGTCGACACGACTGAGAAGATCGGCCTGGGTCGTATCGACGGGAAGACGCACGTTGAGGCTGTACATGCCCGCCTCTTCTGCGGCCTTTGCCTTCGCGCTCGTGTAGACGGCACTCGCTTTATCGTCGCCGACCATCACGACGGCGAGCCCGGGTCTCAGGCCTTGCTGCGCAAGCTTGTTCGCCCGTTCCACCACGTCCGCGCGAATTTTTTTCGCGATCGGGCGGCCATCGATCAATTCAGCGGGCAAAGTCCACTGCTCTCGTCTCCCTGATCAGCACGACCTTGATTTGACCCGGATACTGAAGCTCGGCTTCGATGCGGCGGGCGATCTCCTCGGTGAGCGATGCCATGCGTGGATCGTCGACTTCCTCCGGAGTAACTATCACGCGCACCTCGCGACCAGCCTGAATGGCGAAGACTTTCTCAATGCCACGATAGCTCGCCGCGATTTTCTCCAGACCTTCAAGTCGCTTGACGTAGGTCTCGAATGCTTCGCGCCGCGCACCAGGGCGCGCGCCGGAAATAGCGTCTGCAGCCTGAACTAGCACTGAGACCTCACTCTCGTGCGGCACGTCGTCGTGGTGCGCGGCGATGCAGTTGACGACGATCGGGTTCTCCCCGTACTTCGTCGCCATCTCGACGCCGAGCTGAACGTGAGTGCCCTCGTGCTCGTGGGTGAGAACTTTGCCGACGTCGTGCAGCAGCGCGCCCCGTCGCGCCATCGCCACATCGAGGCCGAGCTCGGCGGCCATGATCCCGGCGAGCCATGCGACTTCCTTCGAATGGTTCAGAATGTTCTGACCGTAACTGGTGCGCCAGCGCATTCGCCCAATCAGCTTCACCAGCTCAGGATGAAGTCCATGCACGCCGCTCTCGTATGCCGCCTGCTCACCGGTCTCGACTATTGATGCTTCGACTTCCTGTCTCGACTTGTTGACGACCTCCTCAATGCGTCCCGGATGGATTCGACCGTCGGCGACGAGCTTTTCCAGGGACAATCTCGCGATCTCCCTCCGAACAGGGTCGAAGCAGGAGACGACGACGGTATCCGGCGTGTCATCGATGATTACGTCGACCCCGGTGGCGAGCTCGAACGCGCGAATATTCCTTCCTTCGCGGCCGATGATGCGTCCCTTCATCTCATCGTTGGGGAGCGACACGGCCGAGACCGTAGCTTCCACGCTTTGCTCGGCGGCGATCCGCTGAATCGCCAGCGCGATGATTTTCTTTGCTTCACGCTCGGCGTTTCGCTTGGCAGTCTCGCGGATCTCGCGGATTTGATTTGCCGCATCGGCCTGCGCTTCTTCCTCCATCCGATGCATCAGCTCCGCTTTGGCGTCGGCGGCGGAAATTCCGGCGAGCTGCTCCAGGCGCCGTTTCTCTTCGCCGAGGAGTTTCTCGAGCTCCACCTCGCGCTGAGTGAGGGTTTTTTCGCGGTTGCCGAGGCTCTCGACACGTTTCGTCGTCTCGCGCTCTCGCTGCTCGAGAAGATCATACTTGCGATTGAGCTGGCCCTCGCGGTCCTCTACCTTGCGCTCTTCGCGCTCGACTTCTTCGCGACGGCCGCGGACCTCGACCTCCCATTCCTCTCGGAGCTTCATCAGCTCTTCTTTGCCGCTGAGGACGGCTGTCTTGCGCAGGCTTTCCGCCTCGCGCTCTGCCTCGCCAACGACTCTCGTGGCTGTCTCTTCGGCTGTAGCGTGCGCCTGCTGTTGCCGCCGGAGCTCAGCACGGCCGCCCAATCTTCTGCCGATATAGAAAAAAACCGCGCCGGCGATAACAAACAGAAGTATGCCAGCTGCGGATAGCCAAGCCGTGGTCGTCATGTCGTATCTATGTTGGGCCCGCGGCAAAGCCACAGGCGGCCCCTATCGCGCCGGAAAGTCGTCGCGTAGTTGGGTCTAAGG
The DNA here is from genome assembly GCA_036390195.1 of Gemmatimonadaceae bacterium. Taxonomy (GTDB): domain Bacteria; phylum Gemmatimonadota; class Gemmatimonadetes; order Gemmatimonadales; family Gemmatimonadaceae; genus UBA4720. The sequence continues at coordinate 2,511 of DASWCI010000130.1, read as the reverse complement.
TAATGTCGTCTATTGATTTGGGCGAGAGTGGGATTAGGCGTCGAGATCCGGCCTCGACGACTGGCATCCACAGAACCAAAGCGGGGAGCGTTCAGCTGCTTAGCCGCTTGGCTGGGAGCGTCAGCCCCTGGCTAGCAAGCTGCAAAGCTCTACGCTCCCCGCTTCAGTTTTGTGGAGGGCAGCCGACGAACCGAGATCTCGACGCCGGAGCTACTCTTTCCGCTTGGCCGGCGGGAGCCACGGCCTGATCTCCCCGCTCAACCTCTTCATCGACCCGGCAAGCTCATCACCGGCTTCGCGGGCATCGAATAATTCGTCGGTGATGCTCAAGGCGGCGAGGATTGCGGCCTTCTGGGCCTCGACGATGTTCCCGGCTCGCATCGTATCACGGATCACCTGGTCGACGTGCTCTGCCACAGCGCGGGTGCGCTCGGGACTGACATCGCTTCGAATGGAATACTCGTCGCCGAGGATCGTAACCCGAACGACATTTTTCTTGGAGCTCAACGAGCCGTCGCTCCGTCGTGCTGCTGCTTGAGGAATCGGACTCGGTCGATCATCTGTTGCGTCCGCACACGTGCAGCCTCGAGCCGACTCGTGAGTCCGGCGTTCTCCCGCTCCAGGAACTGGACGCGCTCCGGAGAAACTACTCCCTTGACTCCCGTAGATTCCAAGCTCTTGAGACGCGCCTCGGCCTGAAGTGCACGACGACGAAACGAAGCCAGCTCGTCACCGAGATGCTTCACGAGCTGCTCGAGCTCCCCGAACGCGGCTTTCTCAGGTCGTACGCTGTCGGACACCAAGCTCTCCCTCGAGTGCTTTGACGATCTTCTCGGTGATGCCCTGCACTTCTTTGTCCTTTAGTGTGCGCTCGGGATGACGGAAGGTCAACGCCCACGCCAGACTGCGCGATCCCTCTGGAATTCCCTGACCAATGAACTCGTCGAACAGCGTCAGAGTCTCGAGGAGGTCGCCTGCCTCTCTGCGAATGACTCCTTCCATTTGCGCAGCGGTCACATCGGTCGACGCGACCAGCGCCAGATCGACCTGCGCGCGCGGAGTCGATGGAATCGGCCGATAAGCTTTGATTCTGCCCGGAATCTGCTCGATCGCCTCGAGGTTGATCTCCAGTCCGAATGCTGGCTTGGCCCAAACGGGTGCATCGAGAGTAAGGCGCCGCGCCGCACCCACCTTCGTGCCATTCACTGAAACGTCCCAAAGAGTTTCGCCCCCCCGCGAGCTTGGTAAGAGCTCTATTGTCGCCCACGGAAACGCCGCTCCGGCGGCTCGCTCCGCGAGGAACTTGATATCCCATTCGTCGTAGCTTGGTTGTATCGCTTTGGTGAAATGCGTCGGAGCTCGCTGTCCCATGACGAGCGCGGCGACATGCATCTCCTCGCGTGGCAGCTCTGCCTTCTTCGGACCAGGGCCCTGCGCCGACGCATCAGCGGCAAAAAACGCGGTTCCAATCTCGAACAACCGGACGTTGCCCTGCATGCGAGCCAGATTGTACTCGGCGCGTGAAACGAGCGTCGTCAACAGATCGCCGCGCAGGAATGCTTCGTCCTCAGCGAGCGGATTGGTCACGCGCACCGTTGCACCTTTCCCTTCGGCAACGAACGGCATCGGACGTACTTCGTTCAGACCGGCACCAACTAGCGTCTCCTCCACGCGCTTCGTGACTGAAACCAGTGGCGCGTCTGGAACATCGCTGGCGCGGAACGGGCGCAGCTCGGAGGAGAAGGTGTCGTAGCCGCGAAGACGAGCGATCTCTTCGGCCAGATCTACGTCACTGTGGACGTCGTGTCGCCAGCTCGGCGGCGACACCTTCAACACATCTTTGGCTTCAGGTGCGATCCTGAAACCGACCAACCTGAGATTCTTTTCCACTTCGCCCGTCTCAACTGGCTCACCAAGCAGGCGGGCAACGCGTGCGAGCTTCAGGGAAACAGGCTGCGGTCGTTTCGGGAGCGGATACAGATCGATCGGACTTCCCTGCGGAATTCCACCAGCGAGGGATAGAATCAGTCTGACTGCGTAGTCGACCAGACCGGGGATCGCATCGACATCAACGCCACGCTCGAAGCGATAACTGGCGTCGGTGGAGATTCCCAATCGGCGACGAGTGGCGCGAATGCGAGCTGGGTTGAATGCGGCTATCTCGAGGAAAATCTCGGTCGTCGTTTCGGATACTTCGCTTCCGCTTCCACCAATGATCCCCGCGATTCCCTGCGCTCGCTCGGCATCGCCAATTACTACCGCACCTGGAGGAAGACTGCGATCAACACCATCGAGCGTTCTGATCAGCTCTTCGCCGCGAGTTTTTCTGACGACCACAGTGTCACGCGCAATCTTATCCAGATCGAATGCGTGCATCGGCTGGCCAAAGCCGAGCAGCATGTAGTTGGTCACGTCGACGACGTTGTTGATTGGACGCAACCCAACCGACTGAAGCCTTCGTACCAGCCAGTCCGGACTTGGTCCAACCTTCAGCCCGGTGATGACGGCTCC
>DASWCI010000129.1:0-7571 GCA_036390195.1 Gemmatimonadaceae bacterium | reverse complement strand
GAATATCGAGGTCTATATCCGCTCGATGCTGATGCGCGAGGGACGGTTGCGCCCATCGCGACTCAGCTCAGCCTCGCTGGCGGACATGTACTGGACCCCCGCTCAGATGCTCACGCATCACGCCAGCAACGGCTGCAATCTCCGACCCGGCGATCTCTTCGCCAGCGGGACCGTTTCGGGGCCCGAGCCTGGGTCGCGAGGATGCATGCTCGAGCTGACCCGTCGCGGTGCTGAGCCAGTTGTTCTTCCGACTGGAGAGGAACGGAAATTCCTCCACGATGGAGATGAGATCATCCTTCGCGCTTACCTGCAGCGCGAAGGAGCCGCGCGAATTGGGCTCGGTGAGTGTTCTGGCCTCATAGTCGCGTCTCATCGGCGGTAACTCTCAAAAAATTTCGATGTCAGACAACAGGCGAGAGCCTCTATACGTCGTTGGCCGCTCGCACATTCATGGGCGTGGTGTGTTCGCCGCGCGGCGCATTCGAAAGGGCACCCGAATTGTCGAGTACAAGGGAGAGCGAATCAGCAACAGGGAGGCCGATCGGCGGTACGACGATAGCAGGATGAACCGCCACCACACCTTTCTCTTCACGCTCGACAAGAAAACGGTGGTCGATGGCGCGATTTCCGCCGGCGGAGGAGACGCGAGCTACATCAATCACTCCTGCGACCCCAATTGCGAAGCGATAATCCGGGCGAAGCGAATCCACATCCACGCAAAGCGCACCATCGAGCCCGGAGAAGAGCTCGCGTACGACTACCAATACGAGCGAACCGGAAAGAACGACGACGAGCTGGAGAAATTCTATTTCTGCAAGTGCGGCGCGCCCAACTGTCGCGGCAGCATCATGAAGCCGGCGACGAAGAAGCTTCGCCGGCGGACCGGTTCTCGGAGCTTTCCGTCTGTGTCGAGACCCAAGCGAAAAGCGTTAATGACGCGAAGCTGACAGATTTGACCCCTCTGGACTTGATCAGTGCATCGACGTTATGGTGAGGACCTCAAAATTTTTCCCCGGAGTATCCGTATGCGTGTCGTCTTACGCGCTCTCGCACTTGTGTTCGCCGTTGCTGCCTCGGCAACCGCACAGAACGCCGTGCCGATGCAGTCGAAGCCGCTCGATCCAGCAAACCTGGACCGCTCAGTGCCGGCCTGCACGGATTTTTACCAGTTCGCCAACGGTGGCTGGATAAAGTCACATCCGGTACCACCAGCGTACTCTGTATGGGGCAGCTTTGCGGAGCTGTCCGAGAACAATCAGAGCAACCTCCTGACGATCCTGCGCAATGCGGCCGCGAGCGGGGACTCGCAGGCAAGTGCGGATCTTCGCAAGCTGGCCGTTTACTACGCGTCGTGCATGGATTCCGCGAGCGCTGAGAGGGCGGGCTCGCAGCCGATCGCACCCGAAGTGGCGCGGGTGGCCGCCATTCGGAATCGCGCGCAACTCGAGACAGAAGTTGCGAGGCTTCACTCGCAAGGCCTACCGGCGCTGTTCGGCTTCGGCGCACAGCAGGATGCCAAGAACAGCACCGAGGTCATCGCTGGTGTTCGCCAGGGTGGGCTCTCGCTTCCGGATCGCGATTATTACCTGAACCCCGATAAGCGATACGCTGACGTCCGCGCCAACTACACCGATCACGTTGCGCGCATGTTCCAGCTCCTCGGCGAAAGCTCGCCGCAGGCGACGACGGACGCACAAAAGGTCCTCGCGATCGAGACCGCGTTGGCGAGACCAGCGAAGTCTCGCGTCGAGTTGCGCGACCCGAACGCGAACTATCACCGGATGACGACGGCGGAGCTCGCTCAGCTTGCACCCGGCTTCAATTGGCCCGGTTTCTTTTCCAGCGAAGGGCGATCCGATATTTCAACGATCAATGTCCAGAATCCGGTGTTCCTCAAGGCGGTCGACAGCCTACTGTCCTCCACCTCGCTCGACGATTGGAAGGCGTACCTCCGTTGGAAAATCGTCGACGCCGCAGCCCCGAGCCTCAGCTCGGCGTTTGTGAATGAAGATTTCCGCTTCGCCAGCACATTGAGCGGTGCGAAGGAAATGCTGCCGCGCGAGAAGCGCTGCGCCCGGGCCACAGACGCTGGGTTGAGAGACGCACTCGGCCAGGCGTACGTCGCCAAATACTTCAGTCCCCAGGCAAAACAGCGGGCGCTCGAGATGGTTCGCAACCTGGAGTCTGTCTTCCACGATCGACTTGAGACCCTCGGTTGGATGACCGACACTACGAAAGCGCAGGCTGTATCAAAGCTGGCAGCCTTCACCAACAAGATCGGATATCCCGACAGGTGGCGTGATTACACCACACTCACCATCAAACCGGGACCGTTCCTCAACAATCAGATCGCCGTGCGCCAGTACGAGCGCCGTCGGGACCTGGCCAGAATCGGTCAGCCGGTCGATCGCACCGAGTGGGGAATGACACCGCCGACAGTCAATGCGTACTACAACCCATCGATGAACGAGATCGTCTTCCCGGCTGGAATCATGCAGCCGCCGTTTTTCGACCCGAACGCAGATGACGCGGTGAACTATGGAGGCATGGGTGCCGTCATCGGGCATGAGATGACGCACGGCTTCGATGATCAGGGGGCCCAATTCGACGCCCGGGGGAATCTCCGCAATTGGTGGAGCGCTTCCGATCTCGAGAAGTTCAAGCGCGGTACTGGACTCGTGGCATCGCAGTTCGATGCGTACACGGTCCTCGACAGCCTCCACGTGAACGGAAGGCTGACCCTTGGGGAGAATCTCGCCGACCTCGGTGGTTTGTCGATCGCTTACGCCGCCCTGGAGAAGGCGCTCGCGGAGAAAGGACGTCCGCCACTGATCGATGGCTTCACGCCGGAACAACGCTTTTTCCTCGCCTGGGCGCAGATCTGGAGGCAGAACATCACGCCGGAAGCCCAGCGTGTGAGAATCAACACCGACCCGCACTCTCCGGGGCAATGGCGGACGAACGGGCCCTTGGCCAACATGCCCCAGTTCGCCGCCGCGTTTTCGTGCAGGGCAGGAGATCCGATGGTTCGGCCGGATTCGGTGAGGCCCGTGATCTGGTGATTAAGTTGCAGTCATGACCGCGCGCAGCTTCTTCTATCGCGAGACAGACGGAATTCGCGTTACTGTGCGACCAGTTTATCTCCGCGATCATTCGGAGCCCTCGCAAAGCCACTATGTCTTCGCTTATTTCGTGCGCATCGAGAACGTTGGTGCGATGGCGGCGCAACTTCTTACTCGCCGCTGGCTCATTCACGACTCGGTTGGTGAGGGAGTCGACACCGAAGTGATTGGCGAAGGCGTCGTCGGTGAACAGCCGACCATCTTGCCTGGCGCAGTTCACGAGTACCAGAGTTTCTGTATCCTGAAGTCGGGAGAGGGCTGGATGGAGGGTCATTACGGCTTTCTCCGCCAGGACGGAACACCGTTCGAGGCCGCGATCCCGCGCTTCATCCTCAGCGCGAGCGAGTCGACGAGCCTGCCATCGTAAGCCGCGCACGACAGTTGCTTCGCATCCGGCCGTGAGCCGCATCTACGACATCTCCGTGCCGATCCGCTCGGGCGGGCTCGTCTATCCGGGAAACCCAGAGATCGATATCACGCTGCAACAGGCGGTGGCCAAAGGTGCCAGTGCTAACGTGTCGACGATCCGGTTCGGCTCACACACCGGCACTCACGCTGATGCTGCCCGGCATTTCTTCGATGATGGGCAAACGGTCGACAAGATTCCGCTAGAGCGTTTGATCGGGCCGGCGCGGCTCGTCAGCTTCAGCGACGATGTTCGCTCTATCGGAGCCGGGGAGCTGCGGCAGCACAAGCTGAATGGGCACAAGCGAGTTCTCCTTCGCACACGCAACTCAGCGCTGCTATCCAGGAACGACTTCGTCAGGGACTACACGTACCTGGCTCCCGACGGCGCGCAGTACCTCGTCGATCAGGGCGTGGAACTTGTCGGGATCGATTATCTGTCGATTGAACAGTTTCACTCCGGACACCATCGCACCCACCGCACGCTTCTCGAGCGTTCAGTGGTGATCGTTGAAGGCCTCGACTTATCCGCACCGCCGTCGGGCGAGTATCACTTCATCTGCCTTCCGCTGCGGATTGAGGGCTGCGACGGCGCGCCCGCGCGCGCGGTGCTGATTGCATGACGGAAATCAGACACATTTTCTTCGATATCGGTGGAGTACTCGGCTCGAATGGCTGGGACCGGGAACAGCGAAAACATGCCGTGGAGCGATTTGATCTCGATCCGGAAGACTTTCAGTGGCGGCACGAAGAAGTCATCGGGGAGTGGGAAGAAGGGAGAATTACTCTCGATGAGTATCTCGATATCGCAGTTTTTTATACCGGACGCCCGTTTTCACGCGGGGAGTTTGTCGACTTCATGTACTCGCAGAGTGTGCCGGACAACGCCACCATTCGTATTGCGCGTGCGCTCTCGGATGACCCGCGGTACACTCTGATGACGCTCAATAACGAGGCGGAGGAGCTGAACATTCACCGGATAGAAAAATTCGGAATTTCCGAGATCTTCGAGGCGTTCATTAGCTCGTGCTGGATAGGCGTTCGCAAACCGATCCGCAGATTCTACCACCGTGCTCTCGGTATCGCGCATTGTGAGCCCGCCGGAACATTGTTCATCGACGATCGACAGCAGAATCTTACGCCGGCAACTACTCTCGGCATGAACGTGATTCTATTTCAGTCCGCGTCACAGCTTCGCTCCGACCTGGAGCGTTTTCTCCACCTCGAGATTCCCGGAGCTTAGATAATGCGCTTGGCGATGATCGGCCTCGGCCGTATGGGCGGCAACATGTCGGAGCGGTTAGTTAAGGGCGGCCACGAGGTGGTGGTCTACGCTCGCAAGGCTGAGGAAGTCCAGCGCTATGTTTCGAAGGGTGCAACCGGAGCGAGCGGTCTGAGCGACGTTACGTCCAAGCTCAAGACTCCACGCATCGTCTGGATCATGGTACCTGCAGGCAAACCGGTTGAAGAGACTATTGCATCGTTGCTGCCGGGTCTGACCAAAGGCGATGTGATCATCGACGGCGGAAACTCGAATTATCGCGATTCGATGCGGCGTGCCGCCGATCTGCAAGCGAAGGGAATTCACTTCGTCGATTCCGGAACGAGCGGAGGAATCTGGGGCCTGGCGAACGGATATTGCCTGATGATCGGTGCGTCGCCTGAGGCTTTCAAACTCTGCGAGCCAATCTTCAAGACGCTCGCGCCGCTCGATGGCTATGCCCACATGGGTCCGCCAGGCTCGGGTCACTATGTGAAGATGATTCACAACGGGATCGAGTATGGTATGCTGCAGGCTTATGCGGAGGGCTACGAGATTCTCCACGCATCAAGGGACTTCAAGCTTGATCTGCGCAAGATTGCAGCGGTCTGGAATCGCGGCAGTGTGGTTCGTTCCTGGCTCAACGAGCTTGCCGAGACGGCGTTCGAAAAAGACGGCGAGCTCGGTGACTTGCGAGGATACGTAGAGGATTCGGGTGAGGGGCGCTGGACGGTGCAGGAGGCGATCGATCTCGATGTGCCGGCGCCCGTCATCACGCTCTCTCTTCTGGCCAGGCTGCGGTCGCGGCAGACCGACTCCTTCTCGGCGAAGGTCATCGCCGCCCTGCGCAACGAATTCGGCGGTCACGCGGTAAAGAAATCATGAAGACTCCGCACGCGGTTCCGCTGATACGAGCGCCGAGACGAAGGGGAAACCGTGACAAGGCAGACCCGTGCACACTCGTAATCTTTGGTGCGGCCGGTGATCTCACCAGGCGCAAGCTCGTTCCCGCGATCTACTATCTCGCCGAGCAGAAGCTTTTGCCCGACAACTTCGCGCTGCTGGCGGTCGCACGCGATCAGAACACGGACGAGGGGTATCGCGCCATAATGCGCGAGGCGATGACTCATTCCGACGAGATTCACAAAGTTCACGACGACGTCTGGCAATGGCTCTGCGAGCGGACTTTCTATGCCGGCGGAGATTTCTCGAAGAGCGATGCCTACGTGAACATCGAGAACCGACTCAAAGAGATCGAGTCTCGCTCAGCCGAATACGATCGAAACCGCCTCTTCTATCTCGCCATTCCGCCTAGCGTCTTTGAGACGACGCTCAAGCACTTGTGCAGTAGCCGTCTCGCCTGGCGCACACACTCCTATGAGGAGCGTCCCTGGGTCCGCGTCGTTATCGAGAAGCCGTTCGGGCGGAGCTTCGAATCGGCGATGGCGCTCAATCGGCTTGTCCTCGATCAGTTTGGCGAGCATCAGATCTACAGGATCGATCACTATCTCGGAAAGGAGAGTGTTCAGAACATCCTCGTTTTCCGCTTCGCAAACTCGATCTTCGAGCCGCTCTGGAACCGTCATTACATCTCGCACGTGCAGATCACGGCCGCGGAATCAGTTGGCGTCGAGGGACGCGGCAAATATTATGAGGAGGCGGGTGTCCTGCGCGACATGTTCCAGAACCATTTGTTGCAGCTGCTGGCGCTCGCGGCCATGGAGCCACCCAGCTCGTTCACTGCCGACGCGGTTCGCGACGAGAAAGTGAAAGTGCTGCATTCGGTGCGGCAGTTGGTTCACGATGGGTGCGAACCGCCGGTGGTGCGCGCGCAGTACGACGTCGGCACCCTCGACGGCAAATCGGTTCCGGCATATCGAAGTGAGCCGGACGTCGCGCCGGGGTCGCTCACGCCAACGTACGCCGCGATGCGAATCGCTATCGACAACTGGCGATGGAAGGGAGTTCCGTTCTACCTGCGCTCGGGAAAGCGGATGGCGCGCCGCATCTCCGAGATCGCTATTCAGTTCCGTTCGCCGCCGCTCTTGCTGTTCGGACAGAAAGCGGTCGAAGAGATGTCGCCAAGTGTGCTCACGCTGCGCGTCCAGCCCGACGAAGGCATCTCGTTGCGATTCCAGGTAAAGACTCCGGGAGCAATGCACGAACTGACGCCCGGTCTCGAGATTACTCCCGTTGACATGGATTTCACCTACGCCGAGGCGTTCGGAAACGAAGCTCACCCGGCGTACGAAACACTGCTGCTCGATTGCATGATCGGCGATCCGACGCTGTTTACGCGCAGCGACGAAGTGGAGATGGCCTGGACGATCATCGACCCAGTGCTCGAGTACTGGGAGAAGCATCCCGCAACCACGCTTCCAACCTATTCCTCGGGTAGCTGGGGACCCGAGGAGGCGAACAAGATTCTCGACGGAGATCATACACGTTGGCGCTAGCTCCGCTTCTCCTGCCGCTTGTTGCGCTCGTCCTTTCGTCGACCGCCTGTCAAAATCCAAAACCCAGCTACACGGATTCAGCCGCCGTACTCGCGGGAGATACGACGCAGCACGTGCTCTTGGCAGAAGACAGAGCGCTCGTGCTTCACGCGCGGGAGCTGGATCGCGCCGACAGTCTCGAGGCCGCGCGCTCCGAGTACGAACAAGCCGCCCAGAAAATCCCACAGCTCTCCGACTGGCTCTATCTGAGAGCGGCAGGCGTCACCAGCGATAGCCTCGCGAGAGCAGCATATTACGGAAAGCTGCGAACGGACGTTGCGCGCGATC
>DASWCI010000128.1:0-3454 GCA_036390195.1 Gemmatimonadaceae bacterium | reverse complement strand
CGTCCGCGGCACGTTCTTCGTGCTCGGCTGGGTGGCGGAGCGCTTTCCGGATCTCGTCAGGGAGATCGCCGCCCGCGGTCACGAGATTGCGTCGCATGGATATGCGCATCGGCTCATATACGACCAGACGCCCGACGCGTTCCGCGATGACGTTCGGCGCGCGAAGCGCCTCCTGGAAGACATCTCCGGACGGTCGGTCGTCGGCTATCGGGCGCCGAGCTACTCGATTACGCCGCGTTCCCTCTGGGCCCTGGATATTCTCCTCGAGGAGGGCTACCGGTACGACTCGAGCATCTTTCCGATACGGCACGATCGCTACGGGATCCCCGTGTCGGAGCGTCACCCGTACACGATCGAGCGTCCGAAGGGTCGCCTCGTGGAGGTCCCGGGATCGACCGCCAGATTGGGGCCGCTGAACCTGCCCATCGCCGGCGGCGGCTACTTCCGCATCCTGCCCTATCGATGGACCAAGTGGGGCATCTCGCGGGTGAATCGGCTCGAACGGCGTCCGGTCGTTTTCTATCTGCATCCCTGGGAGATCGATCCGGAGCAGCCGCGGCTGCATGCCGGACGGCTGGGCGCTTTCCGGCATTATCGCAACCTTCATGACACCGAAGGGAGGCTGCGCAGGCTTCTCGCGGATTTTCAATTCGGGACGATGGAGTCGCTGGTGAGCGAGGAGCGCGAGCAATTGGCCGGCGCCGACGCACAGGCGCTCCGGTTGCCGTATTGCTGGTGAGCCGACCGTTCCAGAAAGGAAAGATGGTAATGCGCGTCCGTGCTCTTGCGCTCAATATCGGTTTCTGTCTTATCGCTTGGCCGTCCGCTGCGCAGACGCCGCCAGCGCAGACGTCGCCGGATCCGCAGACGCCACCACCCGTGCAGGCGCCATCGACCGAACAAACGACACCGACGCCGTTCAACATCGCGCCGCCATCGCGACCCTCGCGGCCATATCGCGGCATCTTTGGTGTTCCTCAGGCCAATATGGAGCCCCGGCTGACACTGGAGGCTTCGTTTGGCGCTGGGCTCAGCGGAGACCCCGCCGCAGCACAAGGGATCGGGACACCCGGTGGCGCCGCCTCCGCTGGAGGCGACTCCGGCGCCGCCAACGCGACGGCAAACCTTGATTATTCGTGGACTCGACAGCGGATGGGCATAGCCGCGTCGAACAACATTCTCGCGGATTACTACCCACAGTACTCAGATCACAAGTTCCTGCCGCGTGACTTCGCACACGGCGCATTCTATTTCGTGCCCACAGACTCGACGCGGGTGACTATCAGCCAGACTTTCAAAAACTTACCCGAGTTCTCGCTTTCAGATCTGCACGAAGCGGACCTTGGCGAAGTTATTCCGCCGAATCAGAACCTGCAACTGACAGTGGATCGATACACTCGCTTCGGAACGGCTGTGGATATCGGCCAGACATTGTCAAGCCGCTCTCGGGCTGACGTCAGTGTAAGTTACGCGCGTGGCATGATTCCTTCCCACGCCTGGACCATCATATTGTTTTCAGGGATCGTCAGGCACCGGATTAGCGAGGGCATCTCAGTGTTTGGAGGATACGAATATGGCGGTCAGCGAGACGAACGTCTGATTGTCAACAACGTTCAAGTAGCCACTAAAGGTCGTGAAACGCACCCGAGAGTGAACGGCGGTATCGATTTCAATCGGGCGCTCTCGTTCTCGAGGCGAACGATGCTGTCGTTTTCGACCGGAACGGCGGGTACTCACGACCGCAGCACCAATGCGACGACTTATCACGTGGTCGGTGCTGTTCGGCTGAGTCGCGAAATCGGTCGGACCTGGAATGCCGGCCTGATGGTCAGCCGGACCGTCCGATACATCGAAGTCCTTTCAGAGCCCTTGTTTACCGATTCGCTTGGAGTGATCGTGAGCGGATCATTCAGTCGCCGAATCGAGGTGAAATCTGCCTTCAGTGCGTCCACAGGGCATTTGGGAGCGTACGTTGCCAACGGCTTCGATACGTATATAGGGAGCGTTCAGCTGTCAGTTGCTCTTACGAGGAATCTGGCATTCGGCAGCGATTATATCTACTCGCAATTGTCATCAGTCCTGGGAGCGCTGCCGATTGACGCTTCCCGGCAACTGTCTCAGCAGAGTGCCCGAGCATACTTGAAAGTATGGGCTCCCATTCTGAGCCGGCCGAGACGGCAATGATGTTCCTAAATCGGGATACCAAAACGATTTCGCCGATCGCAGACACGTCGGTATTTTGCAGAGCTGAAGCGTAATGCACGACAGTAAACGTGCAATTCGCGTTTGCGATTTCGATAACAGCGCTCGGCATCGCTGGGACGCTTTTGTCGCGGACTGTCCGGACGCGACCTTCTTCCATCGGTCCGGATGGAAGAAGGTGATCGAAGAGACGCTCGGACATCAGACGCATTTTCTCTTTGCGGAGGATACCGACGGCGCGATTGTCGGCGTGCTGCCGCTCGTGTTCATCCGGAGCGCGCTGTTTGGACGATCGCTCAGTTCGACGGCGTTCTGCGTGTATGGAGGGCCGGCCGTGTCGGTGCCCCGCGCCGCTGAGGTGCTCACCGCCCGCGCGATCGAACTAGGCGAGCAGCTGGGCGTCGACTACATCGAGTACCGCAGCCGCCAGGCGAACCAGGTGGGTTGGCAGCGTAAGTCCTCCCTCTATGCAACCTTTCGAAAGGCCATCGATCCGGATCCCGAGAAGAACCTTCTCGCCGTGCCGCGCAAACAGCGGGCGATGGTTCGAAAAGGGATCGCGCTTGGACTCGTCAGCCAAATCGACGTCGATACGAAGCGCTTGCATCCGATCTATGCCGAGAGCGTCAGAAATCTTGGTACGCCCGTGTTTCCCAAACGGTATTTCGCTGCGCTCCATTGGGAGTTTGGCGAGGCCTGCGACGTCCTGACGATCGAGCACCGAGGCCGCGCGGTCGGCAGTGTCATGAACTTCTACTTCCGCAACGAGGTGCTGCCGTATTACGGCGGCGGCACCCGCGACGCGCGTGAGCTGGCGGCCAACGATTTCATGTACTGGGAGGTCATGCGCCGCGCCGCGGCTCGCGGCTACGGTCTGTTCGACTTCGGGCGCAGCAAGATTGGCACCGGGGCGTTCAAATTCAAGACTCACTGGGGCTTTGATCCGGAGCCGCTCGATTACGAATATCACCTCGTCCGCGGCACCCAGCTGCCAGACGTCAATCCGCTGAATCCGAAATTCAAGCTGTGGATTGACGCGTGGAAACGTCTGCCTCTGCCCGTGGCCAATCTGATCGGCCCGTGGATCGCGCGGAATCTGGGATGAAGACGATGCGCGACATCCTGTTTCTTGCGCACCGGATCCCGTATCCGCCGAGCAAGGGAGACAAAATCCGTGCGTGGCACATCCTGCAGCATCTGGCACAGACGCGGCGTGTCCATCTTGGTTGCTTTGTCGATGACCACCACGATT
>DASWCI010000127.1:0-4014 GCA_036390195.1 Gemmatimonadaceae bacterium | reverse complement strand
TCGTTTCTCCGGCGTCGAGTGAATCAGCGCGACTCGAAACTAATAGCGATAGTGCTCGGGCTTGTAAGGGCCTTCGACCGGCACCGATAGATATTCGGCCTGATCGGGTGTGAGCTTCGTGAGCTTGACGCCCAGCTTGTCCAGATGCAGCCGCGCGACCCTTTCATCGAGCTTCTTCGGCAGTGTGTACACTCTGCACTCGTATGCGTCGCAGTTGGTGTGCAGCTCGATCTGCGCCATCACCTGATTGGTGAAGCTCGCCGACATCACGAAGCTCGGGTGACCTGTTGCGCAGCCGAGGTTGAGCAGCCGTCCCTCGGCGAGGATCATCACGCTGTGTCCGTCAAGGAACACGTACTCGTCGTACTGAGGCTTGATCTGCACGCGCTTGATTCCCTTCACTTTTTTCAAGCCGGCCATGTCGATCTCGTTGTCGAAATGCCCGATGTTGCCGACGATCACCTTGTCCTTCATCTGCGCCATGTGCTCGGCGGTGATGATGTTCTTATTGCCGGTGGCTGTGATGAAAATGTCAGCGGTTCTCACGACATCCTCGAGCGTGGTCACCTGATAGCCTTCCATTGCCGCCTGAAGCGCACAGATCGGATCGATCTCAGTAATTACCACTCGCGCTCCCTGACCGCTGAGGGCTTGTGCGCATCCTTTGCCGACATCACCGTAGCCACAGACAACAGCAACCTTGCCCGCCAGCATCACATCGGACGCCCGCAGTATTCCGTCAGTCAGCGAGTGGCGACAGCCGTAAAGGTTGTCGAACTTCGACTTGGTCACCGAGTCGTTGACGTTGATCGCAGGGAAGAGAAGGGTCCCCGCTTCCATCATCTGATAGAGGCGGTGCACGCCAGTCGTCGTCTCCTCCGATACTCCGCGCAGATCCTTCGACATCCGTGTCCAGCGCTGCGGATCCTTTTTGAACTCGCGTTTCAATAAGCCGAGAATGACGCCGTACTCTTCGGAGTCCTTGTTGGGATCGAACTCGGGAACGCATCCGGCTTTCTCGAACTCTACGCCCTTGTGAACGAGCAGCGTAGCATCCCCGCCGTCGTCGAGGAGCAAGTTCGGTCCCGCGCCATCCGGCCAAACAAGCGCCTGATCGGTGCACCACCAATACTCCTCCAGCGTTTCACCCTTCCACGCGAAAACCGGCGTGCCTTGCGGATCGCTAATCGTTCCGTTCTTGCCGACTACGACTGCTGCGGCAGCGTGATCCTGCGTCGAGAAGATGTTGCATGACACCCAGCGCACGTCGGCGCCGAGCTGTGTCAGAGTCTCGATCAAGACAGCGGTCTGCACAGTCATGTGCAGAGAGCCCATGATCTTCGCCCCGGCGAGGGGTTGCTTTCCCTTGTACTCCGCGCGAAGCGCCATCAGCCCGGGCATCTCGTGTTCGGCAAGACGGATCTCGTTGCGCCCGTATTCGGCCAGCTCGAGATCCCTGACCTTGTACGGCTCGCGCCCGGCTTCGATTGCCGCTGCGAATGCATTCATTGGTTCTGCGATCGTTCCCACTTTGCTCTCCCTCTCCATTGAAAGTCGGCGTCGTGCGTGATCAAGCGGTTTTCATGAGCGGAACCGCATCCGCTTTCCTGCGTGAACTGCTGCGGCTTGCCGCCGCGACTCGTTTGCCGGAGGCCGCAAACAATGTTGGACCCTTTGCGTCTGGATCCGCGGGCAACGGATTGTAACGGAACCCATCCAAGCCGGCTGACTGCATCCAGCCGCCGAGCATGGCGCGGTCGAATCCCTGCCAGAGATGTCCCATCGTCTGTCGCAAGTCCTGCCTGTCGTGCGGCATCATGTCGAGCACGAGCAGGCGCCCGCCGGGCCTGAGCACCCGCACAGCCTCGGCAATCACTCTCGCCGGCTCAGCGGCGTAGTGCAGAACGAGGAAAAGTAGTGCGACGTCAACCTCGCCGTCGGAGAGAGGGAGCGCCTCGAGCCGTCCATTCCGTATGTCGACATTCTCCACCCCATGCAGTCGCTTTCGCGCTGCTGATAGCATTGCGCTCGATTCATCGACCGCAATCACCTGCTCAACGAACGGGGCGAGCGACTGCGAAACTGCTCCAGTGCCGCAGCCGAGGTCGGCGACTTTCCAGCTTTCGTCCAGGAGCCCGAGAAGCGCGACATCGGCGCGACGGCCGAATAATTCCAGTCGCATCCTGTCCCACTGACCGGCGGAAGTCGAGAAGAATTGCTGTGACTTGGTACTCCGCTCGGCTAGCACCGCTTGCGTGCGACGCGCGTCCTGGTCTGCGGCGGTGGTGTGCATGACTTCATCCCGGACGAGGTGCCACAGCTTGCGGCTCGCGGGGTCCAGCGAATCGGTCGCGATTCTGTAATGACGACTTGTGCCTTCCGCCCGCGCCTCCAGCCACCCCTCGGCGCTCAGCATTTTGAGGTGCCGGCTAATCGTGGATTGCGGGAGCTGGAGGATTGAGCGGAGCTCGTTGACCGTGAGCTCGTTGCGTTCGAGGGCGAGCAGGAGCCTGCTCCTCGTCGGGTCGGCGAGAGCCGTCATCTGGCCAAAAAGGGCTGGCGGGGTCAAATGCTCAATCCGTTCATCCGGATTTAAGGTTATAAGGCCCGGCTTGAGAAGTCAAGTTCTATTTCGCCGGCCGCGAGCCCGTATCTTCCCCGCATGGTTTCAAGGCCTCTGCGGATCGGTTTGGTAGTCTTTCTGGGCATGGCCTGCGCGCGCCACCAGGGAACCGTCCGTGTTTTTCAGGATTGCAACATGGCCGGGTATTGCACGGATGTTCAGGTCGTACTTGATACGGCCTCGGCGGTCGTTGCTTCGGAGTCGGACTGGCCATTCTACGGGCGGACTCCGGAGGGTGACCGGCACTCGCCGCTTCGCCAGATCGATACCAGCAACGTCTCGAAGCTGGAGGTCGCCTGGCGGTTTCACACCGGCGAGGGCGCACCGATGTTTTCGACTCGCTCGCCCACAGCACTCGAGGTGACGCCGGTGGTGTTCCGCGGAACCATGTACCTGAGCACTCCGCTCGGCAGGGTCTTCGGCCTCGATCCCGTCACTGGCGTGCAACGGTGGGTCTACGATCCTCAGATCGATCGCACCACTCAGTTCGGTGATTTCGCGAATCGTGGTGTCGCTCTCTGGCTCGATAGCGCGGCAGTGCCGGGTTCACGATGCTCGCTTCGCATTTTCATTGCGACCATCGACACGCGGTTGATCGCGCTCGACGCCGCGACTGGAATGCCTTGCACGAGTTTTGGAGCAGCCGGAACCGTGAGGCTGCGCGAGGGATTGAGAAATCCGCCTGCCTTCGCGTCTGAGTATGAGGAGACTTCTCCGCCGACAGTTGTGGCAGGTGTGGTCGTCGTCGGGTCCGCGGTCGCTGACAACAATCGCATCGACGCAGCGAGCGGAGAAGTACGCGCGTACGATGCGCGAACGGGGGCACTGCGTTGGACGTTCGACCCCGTTCCGCAGAGCAGTGCGGATCCGGCTTCGCAGACATGGATCGGGCCCAACGCCCATCGCACCGGTGCGGCGAATTCGTGGACGATCTTTGCCGCGGATCCTGTTCGGAAAGTCGTTTTCGTCGCCACGAGCTCGCCCAGCGTCGACTATTTCGGAGGCGAGAGAAAAGGACGCAATGAATACGCGAATTCGGTCGTGGCGATCGACGCGACGACGGGGAAAGTGCTCTGGCACTTCCAGACGGTTCGGCATGATCTCTGGGATTACGACAACGCATCGCCGCCCGCTCTGATCAACCTGACTGTCGGAGGCCGGTCGGTTCCAACTGTCCTACAGGCAACGAAAACCGGCCAGCTCTTCGTACTCGATCGAGAAACAGGCAAGCCGGTGTTCCCTGTTGTGGAGGGCGTGGCTCCAGCGAGCGACGTTGCTGGTGAAGAGGCGTGGCCCACGCAGATCATCAGCTCGGGCCTGCCGGCACTCAGTCCGCAGACTTTGACACGCGAACAGTTATGGGGACCGACTCAAGAAGCTCGAGACGCCTG
>DASWCI010000126.1:0-5304 GCA_036390195.1 Gemmatimonadaceae bacterium | reverse complement strand
CTTCTGCTCTTCGACGAACGACGCCAGGTGCTCGCTACCGATCTCCTCTTCCCCCTCCGCGATTATCACAACGTTGACCGGAAGTTTTTTGCGAGTGGCGAGATGTGCCTCGAGCGCTTTCACGTGCAGAAAAAGCTGGCCTTTGTCATCGACGGATCCACGCGCGAAGATCTTGCCGTCTCGCACGGTTGGCTCGAAGGGCGGTGACGTCCACAGCTCGAGTGGCTCAGCCGGCTGCACGTCGTAGTGGCCGTAGATGAGAACGGTGGGCGCTCCTTGCGCCTTTCTCCATTCGCCGACGACGACCGGATGTCCGGCCGTCGGATAGATTTTCGCCGGCACACCGATCCGGTCGAGCGATGCCTTCACCCATTCGGCCGCGCGCTTCGTATCCGCGTTGTGGTCTGATTTCGCGCTTACGCTCGGAATGCGCAACAAATCGAAGAGCTCGTTAAGTATCCGCGCGTCGTTGTCGGACAGATACTTCTCGATGTCGCGCGGAATTCCTCCGGCCCCGTTGCCAGCACTCTTGGTTCGCGAGCTCTTCGCTCGAGTATTGTTGGTCCGTGAGCTTTGCGCTCCGGTAACTTTGGTAGCGGAGGGCTTGGCTCCGGAACTCTTGACCGTCTTGGTTGACTTTGTCATCGACTCAGACTCGCTCGCGTTTTCGTTTTCGTACAAGATGTGCGACCAGCACGGCGGATCACCGGCCATTGGTTGCACCTGCGAACAACCGCATCACTGTCATACCAGCGAGCGTGGCGAGCAGGCACAGGCCGACGCTCAACACAACGTAACTTGTCGCGCGCGCGTATTCGCCTCCCTCGATTAACCCCAGCGTTTCCCCGCTGAAGGTTGAGAACGTCGTGTATCCTCCACAGAACCCGACGATCAGGAGTGCACGTAACTCGGGCGATAGCTGCATGTTGAGAAACTGGCGCACCAGGATTCCGATCAGGAAGCAACCGGAAACGTTGACGAATATTGTGCCAATCGGAAAGCCGCTTGCACTCATTCTCTGCACTGCACCGCCGATCAGATAGCGGATTAAGGATCCGACCGCGCCGCCGAGTGCGATAAGAAGGTAGATCATGTACCTTGATTATAGCGGTTCATGGAGGTGAGGAAAAATGCACGGCCTGAAGGGTGAGCGGGTGTTGATGCGCATCCACATCGGCGAGCGCGACAAGTTCGAAGGCGAGCCGCTGTACTGGGCGATCGTGCAGCTCTTGCGCAAGCGGCACTATGCCGGTGCGACAGTCACGCGTGGCATCATGGCGTTTGGCGCAAGTAGCCGGATTCATGCTGCCAAATTCCTGGAGCTGTCGCTCGACCTGCCGATTGTGATCGAGTGCGTAGAAACGCAGGAGAGGATCGACGCGATTCTTCCCGAGCTGGACACGATGGTCAGTGGCGGCCTCATCACCCTGGAGCGGGTGAACGTGATCATGTACCGCCCACACGAGACGA
This sequence comes from Gemmatimonadaceae bacterium, assembly GCA_036390195.1. GTDB lineage: Bacteria > Gemmatimonadota > Gemmatimonadetes > Gemmatimonadales > Gemmatimonadaceae > UBA4720. Next base: position 3,834 of record DASWCI010000126.1, on the reverse strand, counting down.
ACGAGGGACGCCCGGACATGACCACCTCCGCCAGCTATGGCGAATCGCCTCGCTAAAGAAACAAGCCCCTACCTCCTCCAGCACGCCGAGAATCCGGTTGATTGGTACCCGTGGGGAGCGGAGGCGCTAGAGAGGGCCAAGCAGGAAGACAAACCGATCCTGCTGAGCATCGGCTACGCCGCCTGTCACTGGTGCCACGTGATGGCGCACGAATCCTTCGAGGACGACGAAACCGCGCGCCTCATGAACGAGCGCTTCGTCAACATCAAAGTCGATCGCGAAGAGCGGCCCGACATCGATGGCATCTACATGCAGGCGGTGCAGGCGATGACCGGTCACGGCGGTTGGCCGATGACGATGTTCCTGCTGCCCGATGGAAGTCCGTTCTACGGCGGGACTTACTTTCCGCCCGACGACAGACACGGCATACCCTCGTTTCGCAAAATTCTCCAGGCGGTAAGCGAGGCCTACGCGGAAAGACGGGAGGGCGTGGCGCAAAGTGCGGAGCAGCTGAGACAAATCTACGAGACCAACCTCGCCCGCTCTCGGAGCAGTGGACGCCTCACCCGCGAGATGCTCGACACCGTCTACCGATCGCTGGCGCAACACTACGACGCCAGAAACGGTGGCTTTGGTGGCGCTCCGAAGTTTCCCGCGACGATGGTGCTCGATTTTCTTCTGCGCTATTGGAAGCGAACCGACACAAACGACGCGCTGGAGATGGTAGCAGGCTCATTCCTCAAAATGGCCCGCGGCGGAATCTACGATCAGATCGGCGGCGGATTCGCGCGTTACTCGGTGGATGAAAAGTGGCTGGTTCCACACTTCGAGAAGATGCTGTACGACAACGCGCTGCTCACCCGACTCGGCGCACACCTGTGGCAGGCAACACGAGATGCTGAGATTCGTCGCGTCACGATCGAGACCGTCGAATGGATCGGTCGCGAGATGACAGCGCCAGAAGGCGGTTTCTATTCTTCGCTCGACGCCGACAGCGAAGGCCACGAAGGCAAATTCTACATCTGGAGTGAGGAGGAGCTGGATTCGCTGCTCGGCGCCGATTCCCGCGCGTTCAAGACCTATTACGGCGTCACACCCGGCGGGGGCGGCAACTTCGAAGGAAAGAACATCCTCTTCGTTTCGTCTGATCCCAGCGCCGCGGCAGCACGAGCCGGTGTCGATGACGAGACACTCGATGCCATACTCGCGAGGGCGCGTCGAATTCTCTATGACGCGCGTGCTCGACGCGTGTGGCCCGGTCGCGATGAAAAAATCCTCGCGTCCTGGAACGGCCTGATGCTGAGAGGCGTCGCGACAGCGGCCAGAGCTTTCGGTCGAGATGATTTTGCCAGACTCGCCGTGCGAAATGCGGAATTTCTTGCGCGCGAGATGGTCCGCGATGGTCGCGTGGTCCGCTCGCACAAGCAAGGCGTGACGCGAATCAGCGGGTTTCTCGACGATCACGCCGCCGTCGCACTCGGATTTATCGCCGTCTACGAGCTGACCGGTGACGAGCAGTGGGTGAATCGGGCGCGCGAGATCGCGGATGCAATGATCGAATGGTTCTGGGACAACGAGGTTGGCGCATTCTACGATACCGCTCTCGACGCCGAACAGCTCATCACTCGGCCGCGCGACGTGACCGACAATGCAACGCCTTCCGGTACGTCGCTGGCCGTAGAGCTACTACTTCATCTCGGCGAGTTGCAGCATGACACGGGGTGTCGTCGCCGCGCGGCCTTCACCCTGGAAGCGCTCGCCGAACCGATGCTCAGGTTTCCAACCGCCTTTGGACATTTGCTCGGCTGCGCCGACATGGAGCTTTATGGCGCCATCGAGGTTGCCCTCGTCGGAGAAATGTCGAGCGCGAGCTTCAAGGCACTGGAGCGTACGGCGGCAGAGAGGTACGTTCCATCGCTCGTGCTGGCGGGAGGACCGCCGCGTGCACACTCGACGATCAAATTGCTGGTGGATCGGCCGCTGGTCGATGGCAAGCCAACGGCGTACGTGTGTCGCGGCTACACCTGCGACAAACCGGTAACGGACCCTGAGGACCTGTCGGATCAACTGGAGAACGCAGCGAAACCCGCGGCAGTCGCTACCATCTGAAGGAGAATGCGATGGATCGGTTCAACAGTCGTATTGCGCAGGTGTACGGCTACGCGGTTTGCCTAATCACCGTTGTCGTGATGTTGATCTCAATCAAGCAGGTAGTCGACGCAGCAATTGACTTGACCGATCCCATTCGTGCGGGCGGAGGTTACGGAAGAATGGGGCGACCGATCACGAGCTTCGAGTTGTACAAGGCGGAGGCGCGCCGTCCACCTGATTCTCGCGGCGGACCAATGACAACGGCAGCGCCTGTCAGGGCGCCCGGCGATACGCTATCTGACGCCGAACTGCGAAAGCTCTATGACGCAGAACGCGAGCAAGCGATTGGGAGCGCGCGCTTCCACTCGATTCGCACATTGGTGGGAAATCTTCTTCTCGTAGTCCTTGCTGGCATTCTTTTCGGCATCCACTGGCGCTGGCTCAAAGACCGCGACACAACCGCCGCACCAGCGTGAAAGTTTGCGGTTTCGCTTCAGCCCAGTTCTGAGTGGCTGAACAGCAATCCTCATTCACTCGCGGAATCTACGCGGGCGTCGTCCTCGATTCGCTTCTCTTTCCGTACCCGCGCTCTTTAAGTGAGCGCAATCCGGAGGAAGCGCGCACCGTTCGCCGTCTCATCAAGAGCCTGCGCGAGATGGAAGGCGACCTCATCAAGCCGGCGAAGTTCGACGAGGAAGAGACGATCCCCGACAATGTCATTCGGGCCTTCGCCGAAATCGGAATGCTCGGGCTGACGATTCCAAAAAAGTACGGCGGGCTGGAGTTGTCGGCCTCGGCTTACGCGCGCGTGTTCGAGACGCTCTCCGCGATCGATGGCTCACTCGCCGTTCTCGTCGGGGTGCACTGCGGTCTGGGCTCGAAGGCGATCGTTCTACACGGCAGCGATCAACAAAAGGAGCGTTATCTGCCGCCGCTCGCGCGTGGTGATTTTCTGGCGGCGTATGCGTTGACCGAGCCAGAGGTCGGATCAGATGCGCAAAACATCAAGACGACCGCGACGCTGAGCCAGGATGGTTCGCACTGGCGGCTCAACGGTCAGAAGATCTGGATCGGCAACGGCCATCGTGCCGGCGTCATCGCAACATTCGCGCAGGCATTCGTACAGCGTCGAGGAGAAAGCGTAGAGCGGGTGACGGCATTCCTGGTGCGTCCCGATATGCCAGGCTTTCGCGTCGTCGGAACTGTACGAAAGCTCGGCATAAGAGGATCTACGCAGGCGGAGTTGAGCTACGATGGGATGCAAGTACCCGCCGATCACTTACTCGGGGCTGTTGGTCGCGGATTTGGCGTCGCGGTGCACGTCCTCAATGCTGGCAGACTCACTCTCGCCGCTGGCTGCACTGGAGCGACGAAACGCGTACTGAACGAGATGTCATCATACGCGGAGCAGCGCGTGCAATTCGGGCATCCGCTCGCAGATTTCGAGATTACTCAGCGCAAGCTGTCCCGAATGGCCAGCGAGATCTACGCTTCGGACTCGATGCTCGGAGTTCTCGCGTCGCTCGTCGATCGAGGCGACATCGACTACTCACTGGAGGCCGCCTGTGCAAAGGTGTTTGCCAGCGAGATGGTTTGGCGCGCTGCCGACGACATGGTCCAGCTCGCCGGCGGGCGCGGCTACGTCAAGCCATACCCCTACGAGCGGATGCTCCGCGATTCGCGAATCAATCGGATATTCGAGGGTGCGAACGAGGTCCTGCGTTTGTTCATCGCTCTCAATGG
>DASWCI010000125.1:0-5948 GCA_036390195.1 Gemmatimonadaceae bacterium | reverse complement strand
CCTCTTCGACGAATAATTGGCCAGACACCGCGCCCGGGCTCTTGCCCACAGCCCGCTATCCGAGCCCTCCGTCTGCCGACAGGCGGCATCGCGCTCATTGATCCAATCTCGCTGCGACTGGCGGAACCGCTCCTCGAGCTCTGACCCCCCCGATTTGCGACCCTGCGCAATCAGGTCCTGGTAAGTTCGATTCAGATCTGCATCGTTTGCGACGATCGACCGGTTGAGGCAGTAGCGCTGATCGGTCGGCGCAGGAGAATCGCACGGATCACCAGAGGATCTAGCTGAGCCGGAGGCGGGAGAACGTTCGAGCGGGACAGTTGTTGGGGCTGGGGCGTCGTTCGCGGTTGTCGGCGTCGTGATTCTCGGCCCTGACGTCAACACCTCACTTCCGCTTGGCAATGGCCGTGTGGCCACTCTGTTGCTCGGTCGACTCTGGGACGCGTCCTCAACCAGAGCCGGAAAGGATCCTGCGCCGCTCGTTCTCACGGTACTGAGACTATTGTCCATAGCTCCCGCACTGGCAGTGTTTTTGTTCGCTTCGGCAAGATCGCGCAGCAACATCGTGTCTTGCGCAATGGTGGCCACTGCCTTGGTCTTGGTCTCCTTGCGGCAGGCGACAGCCCCCGCCAGAAGGGGCAGGCATAAGGCAGCCGATCGGAAAAGCATTTTCATAGGTTTGCCCACAGTGTATAGCCTGAGCTAATCGGGCAGACGGCGTGCCAATCCGTAGAGTAATTTTGACGCCCGGACGGTGCAGTTGACGCGTCAGCGATGCAGATTTCCTGGCAGACACACAGGCGTGGGAGGAACATGCAGAAAGAGCCACCCGAGCTCAACACTGTCATCAGGACGTTTGCCAATGAGGTCGAGGCGCACGTCGCGCAGGCGGTACTCGACGCAAACGGGATCGACTCCAATCTGATTCGCGACGACGCTAACGGAATGATGCCTTGGCTCCAGTGGCTTCACCCTATTCGACTGGTGGTGCGGGAGGCCGATAGTATCGAAGCAGTGGAACTGCTCGACACGCCTCCCGGACCGACGCTCCTCCCGTAATTTCAGTGCACGGACAACTCAGGCGCGCGCTTAGCCTTCTCGTGCTGATGGCTGGGGCGGTCCCACTTCACGCTCAGTCAGGATCGCCAGCGGGTGATAATCCCTACCTTGTCCGTGCCGAGCGGATACTCAGGGAGACTCCGCTCATCGACGGGCATAACGACCTTCCTTGGCGGATTCGCGAAGATTCGATCGCACGCGGAAATGTCGATGTCTACGATCTCCGCAAACACACGCCCGGTCAAACCGATCTCGATCGACTCAGGAAAGGAATGGTCGGCGCGCAGTTCTGGTCGGTCTACACGCCGGGGGATTGGCGGGATTCCGGGTATGCGAGAGTGCAGCTGGAGCAAATCGACATCGCGCGCAGAGTCATAGCCAAGTATCCTGACCGGCTCGCCCTCGCTCTCAGCGCGGATGACATTCGGCGCGACTTCAAGCAGGGCAAGATCGGCTCACTGCTTGGCATCGAAGGTGGTCACGCCATAGAGAATTCCCTTGGTGCTCTCCGCGCGTACTACGATCTTGGCGTCCGTTACATGACGCTGACCCACAACGTCACGATCGACTGGGCGGATGCAGCGCTCGATTCGGCGAAGCACAACGGACTTACTCCGTTCGGTGATAGTGTCGTGCGCGAGATGAACAGGCTCGGCATGCTCGTGGATCTGGCGCACGTCTCGCCAGCGACGATGAGCGACGCACTGAACGCCAGCCAGGCACCGGTGATCTTCTCGCATTCCGGTGCTCGAGCCCTCGTTGACGTCCCGCGCAATGTGCCGGATTCGATTCTTCGTCGAGTGACGAAGAATGGTGGAATCGTGATGGTGCCGTTCGTCACCAGTTTCGTGTCACCCGCCGTGATGCTTTACGATCAGTCGACTCGTCCGGTGATGAGCGACTTGCGGGCGAAATATGGCAGCGATACGGCCGCGATCACCCGGGAAATCAATCAGTGGCGGAAGTCGCACCCCGAGCCGCGCGCCACTCTCTCACAAGTTGCCGATCAGATCGAGTACGTCCGCAAAGTCGCGGGCGTCGATCACGTTGGAATCGGAAGCGACTTCGATGGGATTACTGAAGTAGTGCAGGGACTCGAGGATGTCTCGACGTTTCCGGCACTGTTCGCCGAGCTGGCGAGGCGAGGCTGGTCTGACACCGATCTCAGGAAGTTGGCGGGAGAGAATTTCCTCAGAGTCTTCGCCGAGGCGGAGGCCGTCGGGAAGAGGCTGCAAAAATAAAAAGAGCGCTGCTACCCGCTGCCCGCTTTTCGCCCAGCGCTTTTCGCTAAGGGCGACGGGACAGACCTCAGCAATCTGACGCTAAAAACGGTGTGTCGTAGCAGTTCCCTAAAACCAACCAGGGCCTGTCCCGACGTAGTTAAGCGAATAGCGATCAGCGAAAAGCGGGCAGCGGGCGGCAGCGTCTTCCTTTTTTTTCTACTTACTCACGCCGAGCTCCAAAGCTCCACCGGATTTGAGGACCTCCGCAAACTCGGAGGGCAAATCGCTTTCGCGGATGGCACGAGCTGCCTCGTCGACGTCGTATGCGACTCGCACGAACTCGACTCGCGCTCCCGATGCATCGATCGCGAGTGAGACATAGCATGCACGCCAGTCACCGTCCTTGGGCCGTCCGACGCTCCCGGCGTTGACGAATTGAATCCCACCAAGGACGCGCTGCCACGGTCTGTGGATGTGGCCGAAGCAAATGACATCTTCTGCACGCGTGCCGAGGTCCTTCGCCATCTTCTCGAGAAAAGAATCCGAGCGATCTTCGGTCACGTAGACCGTGTTCAGCGTCTGATTGCCGTGCACGAGAGTGATGGTCGGGCCCGAGACGTGACCGCCGAACGGACGAACGTCGAGGCGGAACGGCAGGCTGCCGAGATATTTTTTCGTGTCGGGCGTAACGTGTGCGCGAGTCCACTCGAACGACAGATGCGATAGCTCTTCGTCGTGTGGAGTCTCCGCTCTGCATCCGCAGTGTTTGTAATCAGTCGCGAGAGTCGAGTCATAGTTGCCGGCGATACCAGCGATGCCGCGCTCGCGGAGCAGGGCGATTACCTCGTTCGGCCACGGCGCATAACCGGTGAGATCACCGAGGTGATAGATCGCGTCAAAGTTGGCGCGGTTATCGATGTCGACGAGGACAGCGCGTAACGCGGGAAGATTGGCGTGGATGTCGGAGATTAATGCGTACCTCTTCATGCCCGGATCCTGGCAGCGCTTCCGACGCGACGTGTCATGACAACTGCTGTGTCCGGACAGGCACCGCGGAATTCTGCCGACGCTTTGACTACATCAGGAACTGCTGCGCGCGTCGTACGCGTGAAACCGAATCGCGGAAAGTAGTTCTCGGCTGTCGTCGTCAGGAGATAAAGCTCGTCGATTCCTGCTTCCTCGGCGCGCCCGAGCAGCTGCTCAACTAACCGGCGGCCGATGCCACTTCCGCGATGCTCGGGCGCGACTACCGCGGACCGAAGCAGAGCGGCCGACCCAAACGTCTCGAGACCAGCAGCTCCCGCGATCTCATCCTCGTCTTCCGCGACGACGAAGCTGGCGAAGTTCTCCCGCACTCCGTCGAGGGGAAGATCGCTCCTGGACAGCAACCGTTCGACGGCGGACAGATCTGAGTCGTTTGCATTTCTGATTCGGATCATCGTTTCTCCACCAGCGCGGCTAAATGACCGAAGAGTGCGCTCGAGAATCAGTCGCAGCAATTCGAATCGACACAGTCGGGCCCGCACGAATCAGGGGCGCAGCATTCTGCGAGCGGCTTCGTCGCCCGCACGAACGCACCCATGAACTTGCCATCGATTTGGGATGCAAATTCAGTGGCATCAAGACCAGTACCGCTCAGAAATGCCGCAGCGTCATATGCCTTGTAGACTCGGGTCGGCTCGATCGACGCTTTCTTGAATCCGACTTCTCGCAAGAGATGCAGAAACTCTTTCTCCTCGAGTGCACCGGCAACGCAGCCAATCCAAAGCTCCATGTTCGTTTTAACAGCGGCCGGAACATCGCCGCGAACGACCACATCTGAAACTGCGAACCTGCCGCCCGGCTTCAGTACCCGATAAGCCTCCTTCAGGACGCTGCGTTTGTCGCCCGAGAGGTTGATGACGCAATTGGAGATAATGACATCGACGGACGCATCGGGAAGCGGAATCTGCTCGATCTCTCCTTTCAGAAATTCGACATTGTCCGCCCCAGCTTTGCGCTTGTTCTCATTGGCGAGGGCGAGCATTTCATCGGTCATGTCGAGTCCGTATGCTTTGCCAGTTGGACCGACGCGCTTCGCGGACAGAAGAACGTCGATGCCACCGCCCGATCCGAGGTCGAGTACTGTCTCCCCCTCATTGAGCTCGGCGAGAGCGGTAGGATTTCCGCAGCCGAGCGAAGCAAGCAGTGCTTCTGCAGGAATACCAGCTTTTTGCTGGTCGTCGTAGAGCTCGGAGGTTATGGGGTCCCATGCTTCCGTCGTTGTTCCGCAGCAGGCACTCGAGCCACAGCACGTTGCGGCAGTCGAGCGTTCGGTAACACGTAAAGCAGCCTGCCCGTACTTCTCCCTAACCGTGGATTTTAGCGTCGAATCAGTTCCTGCCATATAGCCTCCAAACAAAATTTGTTGATGTATCGGGGAAAAAAAATCAGCAGCAGGCTTGAGCACGTTGATCCGCGCTCGGTTTCATATTCTCAACGAGAGTCTCGATCTCTTCGAAAGCATCTGGATCCAGCTCATAGTGCACCCAGCGCCCATCCTTCCGATCGCGGACGATGCCAGCGTCCTTGAGAACACGAAGGTGGAATGAAAGACGCGATTGTGCCGCGTCGAGCGTATCGGTGAGCTCGCAGACACACCGTTCTCCCTTGCGAAGCAGCTCGACGATCTCGAGTCTGGTCTCGTCGGATAAGGCGTGAAAGAGCTCGATCGCGCGCTCGGTTCTGGAATGGGTTGCCGCTGTCATGCCCCTAATATATCAAAATAAATTGTTGCGTCAATATGGGACTGCAGTTTCTTACCGGTTGACGTCCACCCGCGCGGCCTCAACCCAACGCGCTTTAGAAATGGTAGAAGCCCGACAGCAGCAATGCGTAGGTGTCACGAACAACGCCAGTCCCAAGCTCCAGGCTTGCTCCAAACATGAACTTTCTGTTCGCGAATGGATAAACCTTAAGTCCAGGCGCAATGAAGGTATGTTGCGAGCCGGATTCAGGACCGACTAAACCACGTGCGGTCGAAACCTCGAGCAAGCCTTCCAGGCGTGATTGAATTCTATATAGAGCGGAGAAGTCGAAGGTGAGGTTCCGTTCCGCTTCTTCGCCGGCCCGCCGACGAAAGATGGACGACAACATAGTGAGTCCAACGAGCTCGAGCGTATTGCGTTTGTATCCAGCATCAAGAAAAGGCTCGAGCTCAACCAGGTGATCGCTTCCGAACCCCTTCGTATCGCTCCCTGTTGGAAGGCCAGCTGAGAGTCCACCCCCGAATAAAAATCCACGCTCACTAAACGCCAGGCTCGCTGCCTTCAGCGACAGCTCAATATTTCCCAGGCCACTGGCCCGTTCGAGCGCGGGGGCAGTTCTCCAAATGAAAGGTGTGACGATTGACAGGCTGACACTGTGAGTGAACGAATACTCGCCTTCGAGGCGAACTGTGTTTTCATGGACTCCAGTAGCATCGCTTGTTCGTGCCGCGATGTAGTCCAATCGAATCTTGGTGTCGGGGCTCGGCGATTCTGTCATGAGTGGATGCGAAAAATGCAGGTGAGCATGCTCATGATCGTCGTCGTGCTCCTGACCGCGAAGCACCGCGCAGGGAATCCAGAGTGCGACCAAAAGAACGAACGGTCTGCCATGCGAGCAATCGTGCAGCATCGAGCTGCG
>DASWCI010000124.1:0-5840 GCA_036390195.1 Gemmatimonadaceae bacterium | reverse complement strand
TGCGTCGGGCGTCTTGTTGCGCAGGCTCACGATCAACCAGTTGACGACCTCCCCCAAACGTGTACGCACTTCGAGGCGGGTCTGCTTGGTGCCGAGCGCAATCGTCGTTGCCGTGCGATCCGCAGCGAGCTCGAGCGCGCGCACTAAAGCGACCACTGCGTCAGGATACAGGGCGGAGGGTTGAGCGGGCTCGGGCGTGTTTCCCTGAGCGTGCGCCCCCGTGTTGACCGCCGCTGAAAAGCGCGGCGCGTAGTCGTCAAAGCCACTCGCCGACGATGCCGACTTTGTTGCAGCTGGGTCCATCTGCGCCATGCGTTCTCCGTCACACGATTGACCCACTCGCGGAGGCCCATATTGGGGGTTAGTACGCATAAGGTCAAGGGTGGCTTACACGTATTGCCGAAGCGTTACGTTGAAAAGCGCATTTTTTTTGGCTTTTTGAAGCATCGGGTTTGCCCCGCCATGGGGTCCCGGACTCAACGAGGCGGCGGCCGCTCAGGAAACAGGAAGTTCATCGAAACTCACCACTGCGTCACCTTGTCCGAACGCGGGAACTCGCGCCAGCGCGCTTTCCGCGCGGTGAACCAGTTCGGTCAGATCCACGTTTGCGGTCGACAAATCCGACACCGCGGAATAGCCGGCTCGCAGCCGAAACGAACCGGCGACAGTCGTGTTCTTCGATGCCTCATCGAGCTCGCGTTGGAGACGCGCGACCAGCAGCCGCGCTCCGGCCGCGTCGGTATTTGGCGCCAGGATCGCGAGCGAAGAGTCGCCCGTCATCCCAACGACATCCGACCTTCTGGCTTGCTCGCGAACGACGTGTGCGACTTCTGCAAACGATCCATTTTGATCACCGCTTCGCTGTGTGGATTCGGAATCGGTCTGCTGGGGAGAAAAGGCGAGACATGCAAACGCCTCGTGGTTCCGGAGTGCGCGAGCCTCGAGTTGTTCCGCCAGCTGCTGCAAACCAAACGATGTGTACAATCCACTCGCGGGATCCATAAGCAACTTCGCTTGAGCAGCTGCGAGCTCGTTTCGGGCACGAAGAAAGGTCCCGAGCTTGAGAAACAGTCCGTCGACGTCGAGGGGAAGATGGCAATACTCCCAGGCGCCGGCGGCGTACGCTGCCGTCCGACCGGGAAGAGTTGTGTGCGAGGACGAGATTATCACGATTGGGGTCGCGTGATCGAATAGTGGGTCGTCGCGCAGCGCGACGCAGACTTCGACACCCGTCAGTTCGTCCATGCGCTCGTCGAGTATCAACACATCGTACCCGCCGCGTCGGGCCAGCTTGAGCGCTTTCTTACCCGATCCGGTTCGGGTGACTTTGTATCTTTTCTCCGCGAAAACGCTCTCCAGCGAGCGGCACATCCATTCGTCGCTGCACGCAACCAGCCCAAGAAGGTGGTGCGGAGTCGAGCCGGTCATGATGCCGCCAGGGGCAAGGGTGCTTCGGTACGGTGTTCGTGACTATGCGTATTGGCGCCGACGCTGGTCGGGTGGCGGACCGTTGCTGTAACGCTCCGGCTGGCGCTGGCGCGCGTCCTCGCGACGTACCAGTCGAGCGCCTCCGCGAGTCCCTGAGCGACATTGTGAGTGGGAGCGAAAGAAAGCATCATGCGGGCCTTTTCGATCGAAGCGCTGGAGAATCGAATGTCTCCCTGACGGAATGGGTCGTATTGCGGGACGGCAAAAGAGAACCGCGGATCATTCAGCGCCAATCGATCGCGCATCATCTGAAAGAGCTGATTCAGGGTTACCGATTCGGCGGATGCCACGTTGTATGCTTGACCGGTCGCGTTCGCGTTTTCCACAGTCGCCGCGAGCAGGTTCGCCTGTAGCACGTTGGCGATGTAGCAGAAATCGCGTGTCGTTTCTCCGTCACCAAAGATCCGACACCGCTCACCCCTCAACAGAGTGGCAATCCAACGAGGAATCACTGCGGCGTACGCTCCCGCAGGATCCTGACGTCGCCCGAACACGTTGAAATAGCGCAACCCAATCGACTGCAGACCGTAGCTCATTTGGAACGCCAGAGCGTACGTCTCGTTGGTCGTCTTGCTGGCTGCGTACGGCGAGAGCGGCCGACCGAGTCTGTCCTCGATCTGCGGATATTCCGGAGTGTCGCCGTAGACGGCACTCGATGATGCGTAGACGAATCGCTTGACTCGTGCATCTTTTGCCGCAACCAGCATGTTGATGAACCCGTCGACGTTGACCGCGTTCGTTCGAAGCGGATCATCCATCGACCACGGGACGGAACCCAACGCCGCGTGGTGGAGCACGTAATCCGCGCCTTCGCAGACAGTGCGGCACGTTTCGAGATCCCGAATGTCCCCTTCGACCATCCGGAAGTGCGCAGCGGTCTCGAGTGGCCCGGCGAGGACTTCGTCCAGGTTGGCGTGATGGCCGGTCGAGAAGTTGTCGACGCCGACAACTGTTTGCCCGAGTGCCAGCAGCTCCTGTAGGAGATTCGAGCCGATAAACCCCGCCACTCCCGTAATGACCCAGACCTTGGGAGCAGACATAAGGGTTTCGCGAAGGCGACGGTACAATGCGGAGATCACGAGCTCACAGTGGAAGAGTTACCCGCCGAGCCGATTCAGAGCGGTCGTGCGCGGGAGCACGTCTGCTCGATCATTCGCGCCGCATCCGCGGCTTCTCGGCGAGCGGTCAAAGCATCTTCCATTCCCAGCGATCACAAATTCGTGCCATCCATAAGTCATGTGACCGCAGGCGTTTACGAACCCGGTCTCATCAGTGGCAATACGCTGCGACGTTTTTCGTGTCGCGGTATTGCCCCATTCCTGTGGTAATCGGACTACAGCAATCAGACTTGAAGAGGCGAGGCGGCTGAACCCTCCAAGCGGCTACCTTAGGATGCATGATCTCGGATTTGGCACACGCCGTTGCAGGGACGAAGGGCACGAGGGTTACGCGCCTGAAGGCTCTAGTCCGTTGGTGGCTGATGCACCGACCGAGGACCGGCGGCGAAGGCAGTCACGACACCGGTGAGTAGGCCCGCTACTGCGGTGACCCACGATGCGAGGGGAGCGCGCGGTATTCCAAAATGTGGAGGCACCACCGCAAATCCCACCCACAGCAAGAGAATCGCACCAGGCGCGCGGAGGAATCGTGTGCGAGAAGCATCAGGTACGCCGTTGGCGGAGGCGAACGTGAGCCAGTAACCAAGCGGGACGAGCAGCAACGCCATCCATATCCGGGTCAGAACCCATTCCAGCGTCGTTCCAGCGAAATACCATTGGCTCGGGAGAATAAGTGCCCACGCCAGACCAGGATCAACGGCAAGCGCGCGATCGCGTGATTCACGCCGGTTCGTCACGCGCATCTCTACCAACTTGGCGTCGTAACGCCCGCTCAGACGCAACGTGTCGCTCGCGCTGCTGCCGTCCGATCCTGTCGGAAAAACGTCGCCAAGCATGAACAACAGCCCGCGCAGTCGAAGAGTGCTGGCGCCCGTTCGGAGTCCGAAAACGAGGTCACGATGCCGCTGAGCGAGGAGAACTATTTCCTGCCGTCGATCATCCGCAACGCGAATTATCGGCGCGAGCTTTGGCGTGGGTCCGGCAGGAATGACGATGGCGCTCACGAATTCTCCACGCGCAAGGTTGTCGCGAAACTCGGCAGTCCTGGCAAAGCCGTAGTCCGGCACGGTCGTATTGCCGATGGTAGGGGAGATCACGCTTCCCTTGAAGGTCGCAAAATTCTCGAACTCGCGCGCGACCTGGCCATAGTAGCGTGTTGGTGGCAGTGAAGGCGCGAGCGCGTAGCTGGATCCAAGCTGGATCAGGATCCAGAATCCGCCCCACACCAACGCAAGGTTTATCGCGGCACGACGCGAAGGGAGCAGCCAATGTCTTGCGTAGTGAGCGGCAGCAAAGCCAAACGCACCGCCCACCGAATTGCTAATGACATCACCAACGCTGGCGTCACGTCCGCTAATCGCCAGGTACTGGGCGATCTCGATACTGGCAGAGAGGAGAACTATCGACGCAAAAGCGCGCGACGCGCGGACCCCCGACAGTGCGAGACCGACACCCAGAGGTAAAAAAAGAAATATGTTGAGAAGCGCGTCGACGCCGCCGAGGGAACCGCAAATGATGCAGAACGGAGAGTTCTCTGGATGGCCAGACTGGGGAATCAATGTCGCGGCCAAGATCACGGACAAGCTCGCCACGGAGAGGAAAACGCCTAGTCGTCGAAGCTGTTGCGTCGCGGCAACACTTGTGGGCATTGGTGATTTCTCGGGCTGCAAGTTCGGGATCGAGAGACGCAGCTTTCCCCATGTGGCGTAAGGGTATAGCAGCCGTCACCTGACGCGCCGGTGAAGTTATGCAACTGGCATTTGAAGTGCGAACCGTGAGGACGGGTTCTTGTGCTGTTCGCTGCTTCTCACTTCTTGCATGCCGACATCATCCTGCACGACGACACATTTTTTTACCGTCGATGTTGAAGAGTACTTTCAGGTCAAGGCGCTCGAATCGGTTGTCTCGCGTGATCAATGGCTCACCCGTCCGAGCCGCGTCGCGCGTAGCGTGGATATGCTTCTCGATACGCTGGCGCGGCACGACACGCGAGCAACTTTCTTTTGCCTCGGATGGCTCGCGAACAATCGTGCCGAAGTCATTCGCTCGATTGTCCACGCCGGTCACGAGATCGCCTCGCACGGTTTCTCTCACGAGCGTGTCACCGCGCTGAGTCGCGGAGCATTTCGCGACGAGGTGCGTTCGTCAAAGAGGGCGCTGGAAGATGTGGCTGGCACCGCCGTGTTGGGATTCCGCGCGCCGAGCTTCTCTATCGTTCCCGGTTTTGAATGGGCGCTCGATGTCTTGATTGAGGAAGGATACCGGTACGACTCGAGCCTCTTTCCGATTCGGCGCCCGGGATATGGGTATCCCTCAGCGCTCCGGGCGCCGCACGTCATTCAGCGACCCGGAGGCCAGATTGTGGAGTTCCCGCTCGCAACAACGAGCATCTTTCGTTATCGGGTGCCTGCCGCCGGCGGTGGCTACCTTCGTCAGTTTCCGCTCGGCGTCATTCGTCGTGCGTTTCGTGAAGCGAGTGAGCGGCGTGAGCCGGCGACTTTCTACATCCATCCATGGGAAATCGACCCGGATCAGCCCCGGCTCCCCGTTTCCCGGCTGAACCGACTTCGCCACTATCGCGGGCTTGGTGACACACTTCCCCGAATCGAGCGGCTGCTCGGGGAATTCAGCTTCGGCGCAATCGGATCATACATGCCATCTCTCGAGCGCGCAGCCACGCCACTCGTCAGGTCGGGTGCTGCGTGACCATTACCGTCGCGCGTTACGAGGGGAATGAGTCGGAATGGGATGAGTTTGCGCGCGAACAGTCGGGGTACACTCATTTTCACCAGCTTCGCTGGCGCACTCTGATCGACAGGGTATTTGGCCATGACTGCATTTACCTCGCAGCCCGTGACGTCGAAGGAAATCTGGTTGGAGTGCTTCCGCTCGTGCGCGTGCGTAGCGTCGTGTTCGGGCACTATCTCGTGTCGATGCCGTTTTTGAATTACGGTGGGCCACTGGGAACACAGGAAGGGATTCGCGCGCTCGTCAATGAGGCTGTCGCGCTTGCGCAAAGGGAAAAGGTCAAGCTGCTCGAACTCAGGAATCGAACTGCTATAGAGACACCGCTCGGTGCTTCGCACCGGAAAGTCACCGTTGTTCTCGACTTGCCGTCCACGGCCGAGGAGCTGTTCGACCGCTTCGACGCGAAACTTCGCAGTCAGATTCGGCGACCTCTGAAAGCGGGAGCCGCGGTCAGGTTCGGTCGCGATCAGATCGTGCCGTTTTTCC
>DASWCI010000123.1:0-9176 GCA_036390195.1 Gemmatimonadaceae bacterium | reverse complement strand
GGTGAAGGCCCCGTCGATCGCGTCGCCGTTTATCCTGCCCGTGAACGTCGTTTGCACTGGGCAGTCGCACTCCGGATCGCGATAGGCATCCAGCACGCCGCTCACTGTGTCACCGGCCACGCGCACGAGCTTGATAGTGAGAACTTGGGAGTTTCCCCCGGTCTGTGTTGCGCCGATTGCGGTATTCGAAGCGTTGCCATATGGAACCAGCGGCCGGCCGTACCCACGTGGCACCATTACTACGTCGCCGCGCGCCGAGTCACCCGAGGGCGAGAGGTTGAACACGATGCTTCCGCTTCTTCCTGTTGCCGGACTGTTGTACTCCCCAGCCCACTTTCCCGCGAGCGATGCGCGGGCACCAGAATCACCGCTGATCGTGACTGGCGTGGGCTTTGACGCGCAAGCCAATGCAACACCGGCTAACGCGACAACGCAAAGTTGAGTGCTCTTCACAAATCCCCTCCTAGTTGAAAGCGTTCGAAGAAGGGTGGGTGGCACTAGTGTCGCTCCGATTTACCGGTCGCGCTAGACCGACTCGACGAGCGCAAAAAAAATCCCGCTCTGCGGCGGGATTAATCCTACGTCGTTCAGAGCGGGCGACCGGACTCGAACCGGCGACGTCCAGCTTGGGAAGCTGGCATTCTACCAACTGAATTACGCCCGCGACTCACTTCAACGCGATCGAGAGCCACAGGTGAGAATTGAACTCACGACCGCCCGATTACGAATCGGGTGCTCTACCTCTGAGCTACTGTGGCCGCGATGCCCTGGAGCGGACTCGAACCGCTATGCCTTACGGCACCACCCCCTCAAGATGGCGTGTCTACCAATTTCACCACCAGGGCAACATCTGCTTCGCCGGTCGCCAGCGAAAAGCTGTCAACGCGGCGTTTCTTCAAAAATCCACGGGGCCGACGGGGCTCGAACCCGCGACCTCTCGAGTGACAGTCGAGTGCTCTAACCAAACTGAGCTACGGCCCCAACTTCGGGAGTCAGGGTCGGAAACCCCTTCCTCACTACGCACCTTCCTCCATCCGGAGCTGGTTGTCAGTCAGCTCGCCTCAATAGCCCCAAGGGGAATCGAACCCCTCTCTGCACCGTGAAAGGGTGCCGTCCTAACCGATAGACGATGGGGCCGATCGGATGCGCTTGTCATCCCTCATCCATCTGATAGCGCTAACGGGATTCGAACCCGTGTTTGGGCCTTGAGAGGGCCCCGTCCTAGTCCCCTAGACGATAGCGCCGCAACCACACGACCTTCACCACGGGCGAGCCGCAGTTGTCGCGATCAATTTTTTCGCACAGGCCCGGAGGGAATCGAACCCCCAACCGCCGGTTTTGGAGACCGGTGCTCTACCAATTGAGCTACGGACCTAATCCGGCAGAATCACTCCGACTTCACAACAAATACGAACTGCAAATCACTGCGAACTGCGGACAACTCGGCTCCGTGTGGCATTCACATTTCTACTAAATGGGTGGCTGACGGGAATTGAACCCGCAACCCCCGGAGCCACAGTCCGGTGCTCTAACCAATTGAGCTACAGCCACCATCGCACCAAACCAACCCATACCCAGTAACACGGGTTGTTTGATCCTGCATCTTAACCGCGTTTTAGAATCGAATCAACTTACTTCGCGCGGTCCATGTACTCGCCCGTATTCGGATTCACGCGCACCTTCTCACCCGTGCTTACGAACTCGGGAACGTTGACAGTCACGCCGTTCTCCAGCTTCGCCGGCTTGGTCGAAGCAGTCTTCGTCGCCGTCTTCATCACCGGTGCGGTGTCGACCACTTCCAGGACGAGCGAGTTCGGCAGATCGATGCCGATCACCCTTCCGTTGTAGTACTCAGCCTGAATTCTCATCCCCGGCTGCATCCACTGCGCGTTGTCACCAAGAACTTCCTCGTCGATCTCGAGCTGATCGTAGTTCTCGGTATTCATGAAGTGATACGTGCTGCCGCCCTGGTACATGAACTCGAGATCGTGCGTCTCCATCGATGCCTTCTCGATCGTGTCAGCGGCGCGAAATCGATGCTCGAAATTGCTGCCGGTACGAAGATTCTTGAGCTTCGCCTGAACCATCGCGCGGAGATTGCCCGGCGTGTGGTGGCGGAACTCGACTACGCGACACGGATCGCCCTCGAACACGAGAACCATTCCGCGCCTGATCTGGGTGGCAGGCATTGCCATATCGTTATTCCAATACTGAGGTCTGAAACTGACGATCGACGCCGGTTTCTTGCCGTTCGGCGTCGATCGAAAGGAAGCGTAAACGCAAACAGCCTAGGAACTTAGCCACTTTTCGCGCCTCGGTCAAGCTGCGCGACGATGGGCTTCAGAGAGTTCCACACATTGTCGGCGACGATCCGCTCTCCGGCCAGATTCGGATGCACGCCGTCGGGTTGATTCAGTCGCGGAATCCCCGCAACTCCCGTGAGCAGGAACGGCAACAGCGGCAGCTTCTCCTTTCGCGCGACCTCTGCATAGACAGCCCGGAAGCGCCGAGTGTACGCGATCCCGAAATTCGGCGGCGCTTCCATCTGGATCAGAACGATTTTGGCACCCGGTTGCTTCTGCCGCACCGCCGCAACCAGGCGCTCGAGGTTCAATCGCGCGGCATCTGGCGACAATCCACGGAGCGCATCGTTTGCTCCGGCCTCGATTACTACCAGATCTGCCGGCGCGCGAAGAACCCAGTCGATTCTTCGCAAGGCGCTCGCTGTCGTCTCACCAGAGAGGCCGGCGTTTATCACCTTGATCGGAATGCCATCCTTGCTGGCTTTCTGCTCGATCAGCGACGGAAATGCCTGCTGCGGATCGAGTCCGTAACCCGCGGTCAGACTGGTTCCGAAGAAAAGAACTACCGGAATCCGTATTGACTCGGCGACACTATCTACTGCGGCAGTGGACCACTCAGCGCCCTTCGCGATGCTCATGTTATCCTTCGTCTCTCTTGAATTCTTTGCATTGTCCACGTTTCCGCTCGAGCCACACCCAACTACGCACGCCAGTGCGGCGAGCAGCATCGCCGATCGCCTGTAACGCGCCCAACCCACAACTTCGTTCATGCTGATTGCCCGTGACGTAACGAAAGAATACATGAGCGGTGAGCAGAGGCTTGCCGTTCTGCACGATGTGTCATTCAGAATCGAGCAGGGGTCCTTCGTCGCAATCGTCGGACCTTCCGGGAGTGGGAAGACCACGCTGCTCGGACTGCTCGCAGGTCTTGATACACCAACACGTGGCACTGTGCTCCTCGACGAAGCTGATCTCGGCAAATTGTCCGAGAACGATCGCGCCAGACTGCGCGGTGAAAAAGTCGGCTTCGTCTTCCAGAGCTTTCAATTGATTCCGACGCTTACGGCCCTGGAGAACGTTCAGGTGCCGCTGGAGCTGCGTGGAACGAACGGGGCGGCGGAACGCGCGCGCGAGCTGATCGACCGCGTCGGACTGACCGGCAGAGGACATCACTTCCCCACTCAGCTGTCGGGAGGAGAGCAGCAGCGTGTTGCGATCGCACGCGCTTTCGCCAACTCGCCCAAGATTCTTTTCGCCGATGAGCCCACGGGAAATCTCGACAACGCCACCGGCCATCGGATCTTTGAGCTCCTCCAGTCGCTCAATAGTGATGGCGGATCCACAATCGTTTTGGTGACGCACGACTTTTCGCTAGCGTCGCGAGCGTCTCGCATGATCAGACTGCTCGACGGCGCGATCGTCGAGGATACCGGCGCCGAGGCAGCGATACCCGCGTGACCGTCACCAACGCAGTGAACCGCGTCGAGGTGCAGGCTTGATCGGCCTGTCGCGAAGCATTTGGAGTCTCGCCTGGCGTGAAAGCCGCACCGCCCGGCGGCGCCTCCTGCTTTACATGTCATCGATCTCGCTGGGTGTCGCGGCACTCGTGGCCATCGATTCCTTTTCGGCGAACATCATTCAGTCGGTGAAGGATCAGTCGCGGGCGCTGATGGGTGGGGACGTTTCGTTCAACTCTTCAACCCCAATT
The DNA here is from genome assembly GCA_036390195.1 of Gemmatimonadaceae bacterium. Lineage (GTDB taxonomy): Bacteria > Gemmatimonadota > Gemmatimonadetes > Gemmatimonadales > Gemmatimonadaceae > UBA4720. Next base: position 5,165 of record DASWCI010000123.1, on the reverse strand, counting down.
CCCCCACGAGTCGATTCCTTGTTCGACTCTCTCGCGCGCCACGGAGTGTCGTTCGCGCGAGTTACGACCTTTCCGTCAATGGCAGTCGTTCCGAGAACCAGCGGAACTCGTTTCGCCCAGGTTCGCGGGGTTACCGATAATTATCCGTTCTACGGCGACATCGTGACGGAGCCTGCTGGTCGGTGGCCGCTTCTGCACCAGGGAGCTTACGCCATCGTCGATCCGGCGCTGCTGACCTCTCTCGATGCCAAGGTCGGTGACACGCTCAGACTTGGCTTCGGGACTTTCACCATAGTTGCTTCGATCAGGGATGTTCCTGGCGCTGCCGGCATCGCGGAGATGCTCGGTCCGCGCATCTTCATCCCCGCGCGTTACGTGGCCGAGACGCAGCTACTGGTCTTTGGGAGCACCGCCGAGCGAGCGGTACTGGCCAAGCTGCCCAATGGTGTCGATCCGGACAAGTTCGTCAAGCCGTTCAAGAAACGCGTCGAAGATCAACAGGTCCGCGTGCGCACGGTGACACAAACTGAGATGGCAACGGCCGACGCGATCGAAGATCTCTCGAATTTTATCGGAATCGTCGGACTTGTCGCACTGCTCCTTGGCGGAACTGGAGTTGCAAGCGGAGTTCGCGCATTCGTTGCGCGCAAGATCGACACTGTCGCTGTGCTCCGCTGCCTTGGAGCTACGAGTGGTCAGGTACTCGCGATCTACGTGGCGCAAGCGGCAGCCATGGGTTTGGTGGGCGCAGCCGCGGGCGCAGCTCTTGGAGTGGCAGTTCAGTTTTTGCTTCCGCGTGTGCTCACGGATTTGCTGCCAATCGATGTACGCGTAACCCTGGTGCCATCGGCGGTTCTCACCGGACTTGCAGTCGGTGGCTGGATCGCGCTCATCTTTGCATTGCGGCCGTTGCTGGCGTTGCGCAACGTCTCGCCGTTGCAGACCCTTCGTCGCGACACCGATGTCGAGGTGTTGCGCATGAGATGGACTGACGCTCCCAGGATAATCGTGAACGCGGCGATGGTATTGAGCGTGGTCGCGATTGCCCTCGAGCGAGCGCGAACGACCAGGCAGGCAATTGGGATGAGCGGGGCCACGGGCGTGGCAATTCTTGCTCTGGCAGCGAGCGCGGGATTGCTATCATGGGCCGCACGCAAAGGGCTCCGAACCCGCTGGCCATACGTGATTCGGCAGGGCGTTGCAAACCTGTATCGCCCTGGCAATCAGACTCGCGCCGTGACGCTGGCGCTTGGATTCGGCGCGTTTTTGGTCAGCACGCTTTATCTCGTTCAGAGCAACATCTTGCGGCGATTTACGGTTGCTGCCTCTGAGTCCCGCGGGAATGTCGTATTCTTCGATGTGCAGCAGGATCAGCAGGGCGGACTCGACTCGCTTGTCAGGGCGCGAGGGTACGACGTCGTGCAGGTTGCACCTGTCGTCACCATGCGTATCGCGGCGATCAATGGAAAACGTGTCAGCGACATGACCCCAGTGGCGCGCGGGCAGCGCGGTCGGGCTTCGTGGGCGCTGAGGCGGGAGTTTCGCTCGACTTATCGCGACAAGCCGGCCTCGAGCGAGACCATCGTCAGCGGTAAATGGTTTGGCGAGCGAGCCCTGAAAGCCACGACCGACACCGGCGAGATCTCGCTCGAAGATGGAATAGCTAAAGAGCTCAACGTCAAGCTCGGCGACGTCATCACCTGGAACGTACAGGGCGTTGAGATTCCCACTCGCATCACGAGTCTCCGAAAAGTCGTGTGGACGCGATTCGAGCCCAACTTCTTTGTCGTGTTCGCGCCACCGGTTTTGAAGGGAGCGCCAACCCAATTCGTGCTGCTGGCACAGGTGAAGGATCCGACCGGAGTGGCGCTACTCCAGCGCGCGGTCGTGAACCGCTTTCCCAATGTCTCGAGCATCGACCTGACAGCGATCAAACGAACGGTCGATCGAATCGTCGGGAGAGTTTCGCTCGCCATCAGGTTCATGGCGCTTTTCAGTCTGGCGGTTGCGATCCCGGTTTTATTCAGCGCTGTTTCGGCAACCCGACGCGAGCGGGTGCGCGAGGGAGTGCTGCTCAAGACCCTTGGCGCGACCCGCGGTCAGATCGCCCGGATTCTTCTGGCGGAGTACTCTCTGCTCGGGCTGTTGGGCGGACTGACAGGAATGCTACTGTCGCTTGCCGGAGGTTGGGCCGTGGTTCGTTACATCTTCGAGACCGCGTTCGTGCCGCCAATCGCGCCGGTAGCGGGGATCGCGGCGGTGGTAGTCGGCCTGACGCTCCTCATCGGGTTGCTCGCCGGGCGTGACGTGTTCAAGGAGACGCCGATCGCGGCGCTACGGGACGTATAACGTGCGGATTTTTTGCTGGGGAATGCGAAACCAATAAACGGCGCGCGCTACTGAACCCGAAGAAGGTAGATGTGCTCGCCTGGGAAGCTCGCGACGTTGCCCGACGTATCGAGGACTTTGACGTTCGTGGCTCCCGCCCCCGCGGCGACCGTCAGCCGGAAATAGGTGCCAGTTCCCGAACGATTCATGGACGAGAAGTTGCTGCCGGTGCCGACGGATTGAACCACCAGTGGATACGTTGCCGTGGATTGATTGAGCACCGATCTCGCCACCGGTGGCATCACGCTGCGGAAGTTGTAGGAGCGATACTGGTATTTCGCGTCGAGTCCGGCAATTCCAAGATGGTCGGCATACATCGAGATGAGCCAACCCTTCACCAGCGTGTCGACCGGGGCTTTAGCGGCAGTTGTAAAATTCCTCACTCCCGTATCCGGTCCGGCCGCAAGCGCTCGGGTAAGGGTACGTGGAAGACCATTGGAATAATTGTCGGCGGCGTAACGAACGATCGCCCACGCCGCACCTCGGGTGGCCAGGCTGGTATCCGCCATCTTGCTCATCGGCGAGAACTGGTCGGGTTTAACCATCCAATACGTAAGTCGCGCGAGATTCTGAAAGAAGAAGGCGTTGAAGTCGTTAGCCTGCGAGCATGGTGAGTTGCACGGCAAAACGTCGTTGAATGTGAGTGTCTGCAGATCCGTGAATCCACGCTGAACGCGGCCAACTGCGTCCTCGGCAAAGTGTGCCAGCCCCTCATCGAGCCACGTCGCCTCGAAGCTGTCCGCTAGCGGATTCTGGTAGCGCTTTCCAGCGTTGATCATATGCTGGAATTCATGGGCGATCGTGCCTCGCGTTCCCTGTCGCACGGAGCTGGTTGACCGCACGTTGCCGAATCTTCCGGTGGGATCGGGCGAGAGAAGATAGAAGATTTCCGCCTGGTTGCTCTCCGGACAAAAAGTGCCGGCGCCACCGCCCTGGTCCGTCGGCGGGAAAAAGTCGCCGGCGAAAAAGAATCCACCAACAAATCCGCCGGTGGTGTTCAGAGGGGTCAGCTTGTTGATCTGACCGGTGAATAGAAGAATGATCCGGCTGTTGCCGTCGACATCCGTTGGATTGTTGTAGTACGAGCTGTCGGTGGGGAAAGTGATGTTGTCGAATTCCGTAGTGATGGAGTCGAGCACTGCCTGCGTGAACAGCGTCGCTGGTGGGCCATCGAGAGTATCGACCGCCAGAATCGCTCGACGACTCACCGACGCAACTCTGGCCTGCGTGCTGATGAAATTCTGACAGAGATTCGTCGTGGACGCGTCAGGAATGTGCAAGTTGATGATGTCGCCGACCGCGGGAACCGCAACGACCGAAACCTGCGCGCTACGACGGACAGCGAAGCGCGACGAAAGGTCAAACGGGCCTCTCGCGCCACGCAGGGTCAGACCGGATCTCTCGAACGCCCGCACTTTGTTATCGATCGCCTGCTGTGCGGTCCGCGCGAAGGGAACCTGATCGAGCTGCCGACTGTACTGGGGCACCACTTCGGGCGAAGCTTCGACGCCAAAAGCATCGCCCGCTGATTTGTCAGCCTTCACTACGTAATTCGAGACCACGTCGTGCGCCGAGCTGGTGTTTCCGACGATGATGACGTAATCGCGAGCGCCCGACCCCTGGGGGAGATCGATTCCATTGGGAATGTCGGTCGGATTCAGGACTCTTACCTCGCCGACACCCATCGTACTGATATCACTGGGCGGTTTCGAAGGTCCGGTTCCATCGCTTCCACCACAGGCACCAGCAACGATCAGGACAAGAGGGACAAATCTCTTTATCACGCGAGACTCCTAAACAGGGTATCGGAGGGGCAGCGGGACGAATTCCGCATTAATACACGCCAGCCCACAAAAAGGGCCCGGTCGTGGGTTACGCAATTTAAGGGCAACCGCACTCGTGAAAGCGGCAAAATCTGGCGTCTTGCAGCCAACCGTCGGCCGGCGTAACCATTTGCTTGCCCAACGTCCCATTGACTAATAGACTCTCACCATGGCTCCTGACGAGAAGCCACCGGAAAACTTTCGTTCGCGCGAACAGCAAGCGACGCTCGGGCTTCTTCGCACTGCTGATGCCGTGAAGCGCAGTCTTGCGCAGGTCATCGAGCCGCACGGTATCACTCCGCAGCAATACAACGTGCTGCGGATTCTGCGGGGCGCCGGCCCCGACGGCATGCCGACGCTCACGATCGGCGAGCGTATGATAGAACAGACACCTGGTGTCACACGGCTGGTCGATCGCTTGGAGCGAAAGGGTCTCGTCGCTCGAACCCCATGCCCCACGGACCGACGCCGGGTTTTCTGTCGAATTACCCCCAAAGGTCTCGACCTGCTCAAGGAGCTCGATGATCCGATAAACCGATGGGACGCGCAGGCCGTTTCAGTTCTTCCTCCCTCGGAGCTGGATTCACTGATCAATCTTCTCGATCGCGTTCGCGCATCGAACTACTAAGAGACACCTTGACGCACGATCACCCTCGCAAAGTTGCTACATCGTTGATTAATCAACAAAGGCAGACCCGCCGAGGACGCCACCGGTGGCGTGATAGCACCGGCAGTTGATTATGCTCTGATCGGAGCCAATTGCGTCCCGACGTCGTGAGCCTGTTAGCTATCGGCTGCAAAGCTCAGGCTGACGTCTTGTTCAGTTGCGTTGTCTTGAGCTCCGGCTACTGAATAGTTCCGATCCGGCGTCCAGCTTCCTCGACCGCCTGGAACAGCTGATCGAACGACTCAGTCACGAAAAGAACGTCCTGGAAGTGATCGATCTCGAAAGGC
>DASWCI010000122.1:0-3186 GCA_036390195.1 Gemmatimonadaceae bacterium | reverse complement strand
GCGCCGGCGGTCGAAGGAGTCGCCAGTCGACTCCGGGTACCTTTGGCGATGCGGCGGCTCATTCCCGGCATCCTCGCCGATAGCATGGCGTTCGCTGATCGAGGCATTGAGGCCATCACGCTCAGCAGAGGAACCTTGTCGACTCTCGCGCGCATCCATACACGGCGCGATAATTCCAATGCGCTTACGGGGCAGGGCGCCGCGGAAGCGAGCGTCATCCTTTCTGCTTTAGCGAAGGAACTGAGCTGATGCCGCTTCTGATTCTCGCTTGCGTAATCATTGCGTCGCTAGTCCTGATAGTCCTCGGCCTCCCGGGCCTGTGGATAATGGTGGCGTCAGCTGTCACGTATAACTTGGTAGTCCCGGGCGACCCGATCGGCTGGTTCACGCTCGTCGCTGTTGGTGTGCTGGCATTGGTGGCAGAGCTGCTCGAGCTCTCTCTGGCGGGACGCTACGCCCGCAAGTATGGTGGGTCACGCCGAGCGGGCTGGGGAGCAATTCTTGGAGGCATTGTCGGAGCGATGGTCGGGGTCCCGGTTCCCATCATTGGTCCCGTCATTGGCGCCTTTGTTGGCTCGTTCCTCGGGGCGCTCATTGCGGAGCTCACCGGTGGATCGTCTGCAAGTGATGCCACTCGCGTCGCCAAAGGCGCCTTGATTGGGCGTGTGATATCGACTGCTCTAAAGATTGGAATAGGCTTCACGATTGGCGTTTGGATCTTCATTGCAGCCATGAGATAATCGCTCGATGGCGACCACCTAATGACCGCAGCAGAAATCGCCGCCGCAGCAACCGCCTTATGACCGCAGCCGAAAGCGCCGCCGCCGCCGCCGAGCCCTCACCCGTCGAGGGGAAATACGTCTATTGCATAATCCGTAATGACCGTTCGCGGGAGTTCGGCGAGATCGGCATCGGCAGTGGGTCGCGCGTCTATAGCATCAGCTACAAAGACCTTGCCGCGGTTGTCAGCGACACCCCCATCGTCATCTACGATCCGACGCGCGAGAACGTTCTGGCGCATGAATTCGTCAACGAGACAGTGATGCGCGAGTTCACGCTCATCCCGATGTCGTTTGGAACCGTGTTCCGCGCGGAGAATGATGTGCTCGCTCTTCTGAAGTCAACCTATCAGGCGTTCACAGACGTGCTCGACAAGATGCAGGACAAGATCGAGTTCGGGCTGAAGATTCTCTGGGACCGCGACAAAGTAGTCGCTGCCATCGAGCGCGAGAACGATGAGATCCGTCGGCTCAAGGACGAAATCACGCGGAACGCCGCCTCATCAACGTATTTTGCGCGGATGCAGCTCGGTCGCCTGGTCGAAGCAGCGATGGAAGAAGCGAGCAATCGCTACGTTGCCGACATTCACGAGCAGCTTAAAGATGTGTCGGTCGCGAGTCGAAGCAACAAAGTCATCGGCGACCGCATGATCCTCAATGCCGCCTTCCTCGTCGACCGCAAGGACGAGAAGTCGTTCGACGAGCGCGTGAAGGCGATCAGCCTGCAGTACGAAGACTTGCTCACGTTCAAATACACCGGACCGTGGCCTCCTTACAACTTCGTGAACATCAAGCTGAAGCTGGAGAAGGCAACCTGACGCGGGTCTGATCTCATGGGACTTCTCACTAACATTCTACTCGCTCCATTCCTCGGGCCTGTTTGGGGAACGAGGTGGACGCTCGACAAAATCGATCGCGTCGTGCGCGAGGAGCTGACCGACGACACTCCGATCAAGGAAGATCTCCTGGCTCTCCAGATGAAGCTCGAGACGGGAGAGATCGACGACGACGAGTACGTTCGTCGCGAGGCGGAAGTCATGAAGCGGCTTCGCGAAGTTCGCGAATGGCGCGAAAGGTTCGGGATGTCGACCAGCGGCGGTCCCGTTCGTGTTGCTCAGAGCGGCGAATCCGATTAATCGCCAGCGCGGCTAGATGATCGAGCGTCTGTGCTACGTCTACGGAGTGGTCCGTTCTTCGGTTGATCCCACGACCGCTCCGAACGGCATAGACGGTGGGCCGGTCAGTCTCATTTCCAACAAGGACGTTTCCGCGCTCGCAACTTCCGTCAGCGCCGAAGATTACGCGCCCGAAAGAGTCGAGTCACTGACCGCCGATGTGGACTGGGTGAGCCAGCGCGCGATGGCACACGATCGCGTTCTAACGTGGGCATCCGACAACGGCTCAGTGATTCCGTTTCCAATGTGGACGCTCTTTCGCGACGCGAAGGCCGTGAAGGCGATGCTCTCCAAGAGGAGGGACGAGCTGGAGCAGACGTTCGCACGCATTGCGGACGGACGCGAGTTCATAGTTCGCGTCTACGTTCAGCCCGGCGTGCTGAAGGACCGACTCGGCGAGCACAGCGCTGAATTGAGCGCGCTCGAAGCACAGGCGGCGAATGCGACGCCCGGACAGAAATACCTTCTCGAGCGCAAGATCGAAAACCTTCGACGCGATGCGGGGCGTGATGTCAGCGCGAAGGTTGCCGGTGAGATTCACGACGGGCTGCGAAGTTGCTCGATGGAGACCGTGCGCGAGCAACCCGTCAACTCCGGCGCGCCGCGCGAGCAAGGGCGTGCGATTCTCAATGCGTCATTCCTCGTCGCGCCGCCTAAGGTGGTCGAGTTCCAGCGCGCACTGACCTCGATGGTCAACAAGCACGAGCCCTCGGGATTCAAATTCGATTTTACGGGTCCGTGGCCACCCTATCATTTTGTGGGTGAGAGATCAGCGTGAGCATCGACGACTTACTGGGCGAGCCCCGCGTCGAACTTTCTGAAGTCCTCAGTCACATTCTCGACAAAGGGGTCGTTCTCAGAGGGCAGGTGATGCTCGCCGTCGCTGACATTGACCTGATCCGCCTGGATCTCGGGCTGTTGCTCACCGCCGTTGAGAGCGCACTTAGATTACCGCCCCCGGGCGGTGCCGGGGCGCTCGGACTGCCAACGGCCCCGCGGTCGCCGGTCAGCGCGGCGCCGTCGGGATCGACGATGGAGAGCCAGGTCGTCGAGTCTCTCGCACCCCCAGGCGACGCCACAGTCGCGCCGCTGGAAGCGGTTGCTGAAAGCCTGCCTCAGCGTCTTAATACCGACCCCGACAAGGTGGAGAACGGGCTCGCGAAGCTCGTCTTGACGTTGATTGAGGTATTGCGTAAGGTCCTAGAGCACCAGGCAGTCCGGCGAATGGAGGG
>DASWCI010000121.1:0-3800 GCA_036390195.1 Gemmatimonadaceae bacterium | reverse complement strand
AACTGCAAATGCAAATGAAGACTACCGGCTTGGGGCAATGGGCTTTACGGCGTTGGGCCGCGGGCCGGCCCGAGACAATCCTTACCGTTATGTCGCCGTGACCGGGCGGAAACCCTTCCGCTCCATCGCCCCCCACTCCTTCTGCCGCTCTTGTCATCGAAGAAGAGCCAGAGGCCGTGCAAAAAGAACAGGCCAACGGCGAGCGCCAGGAGCCCGATCTCTATCAGCATCACGATCGTGAGAAGGTTCTCGCTTATCATGCCTGACCCTGCTTGAGCACTGTCCGCACTTTGTGCATGAGCACCGGAACACTGAATGGTTTCGCAATGTGATCGGTCGCGCCCAACTCGAGTGCGGCGAGCACGTCGCGCTCGCCGGTGCGGGACGTCAGCATCACGACGCTGCTCAATCGCGTTACTTCGCCAGCCTTGAGCCTGCGCAGCACTTCGAGTCCGTTGAGCGCGGGAATGTCGACGCCCAGCAGGATGACGGATGCCTGGATCTCGGGAGAGGCGCCGGTGAGCGCTGCAGCCGCGGTCTCTCCGTCAGCGAATGTAGCGACGCGAAGGCTGCGCGTCTCCATTGCGTGTTGCAGCAGGGCGACGAGAGCCGTATCGCCGTCGACAATCGCCACGTCAACGCGGCGTGTCATCGGTCCCATCGCTTTGACGCCTGAGACCCCAACGCGGTTGGCGCCGCCGGTCTCTCTCACTTTCTCCAGCGCCTTTAATGCTTCGTCTCGCAGCGCGGCGATGCTCTCTCCATCGGTTTGGTACTGCGCCACTCCGGCGGTGCACGCTACGTGTACCCGGCGGCCATCGTCGGCGACGAAATTCATCTCGCCGATTTTGGCGCAGATCTGGCCGAGCTTGATCGCAGCGTGCTCCTTGGTGCTTCCGTACATACCGATCGTGAACTCGGCGCCGCTCCACCAGCCGGGAACGTCCTCGGCGCGAAAGGATTTGGGCAGTAACTCTCCGATCGCGCGCAGCACCGCGTTGGCTGCGCCGCGACCAAAAGTCGTTGCAAGGCTCGCGAACGCATCCACCTGCAACACAGCTATCGAGTAGGGATCGGACTTTCGGCGCGCCAATCTGAGAAAGCGATCGATGAGCTCCGTCGCTTTGCCCGCAACGGGTAACCCCGTGAGCGAGTCGGTCTCGACCGGCGCGCGTCGGGCTTTGAGTCCGGTGAGCCGACTTTCGATGCGCATCGTCAGCTCGGCGGGCACGAAAGGCTTTCCGACGTAATCGTCGGCGCCAGCCGCGAAAACGCGCTGGACGCTCGCCTGATCGGTGTGGCCGGTGAGAAAAATCACCGGCAGCTCGCTCCAGCGCCGATCATTTCTTAGTGCCCGACAGAGCTCAGTGCCACTGAGCTTTGGCATCTCGAGATCGAGCAGAATCAGGTTTGGCTTGGTCTCCTCCACCGTGCTCCAGAAACGAAGAGGATCGTTGAGAGCGGTAACGGCCATTCGACGTCGTGCGAGGAGAGAGGTCAGACCGCGCGAAACCAATGGCTCGTCGTCGACAACCAGAATTCGGCGGGCCTCGAGTTGCAATTCATCGAGTGCCGTAGCCTCGGGTGGTGTTTGGCTGGCCTGCGACGTAGCAGGCGGCTTGGACGCAGAAGGGGGAGTCGGCGGTCCCAGCAGATTCTTTCGGAGAGCGAGAAGGTCCTCGGAGATCGAGACGCCATCGACCGGACTTAGCGACACGCTGGCAAATCGCTCTGCCAAATCCTTAGCGGTGCGAGCCGCCTTGTCGAATCCGAATCTGGCCGCCACTTCGGCAACGTTCTGCGCGTCTCGCTCCGCTGCAGCTTTCAACTCCGCTGAGAGGTTGTTGTCGAGGAGGGCAATCGCCGCGTCGTCGAGCTTGTCGATCTTCTGAAAAGTCGAGGGACGAGCACGTTCCCACGCCTCGAACACCGCAGCAGCTATGTGCTCGCCGTGCGATTCATGAGGGGCCAGGACCTCGACGCGAGACATCTTCGCGAGCTCAAGCAGCATCTCTTCCATGTCGATCGGTGTGAGAAAGAACCGGTCGATCTGGACATCCTTGACCGCCCGCAATCCATTTTCGGCCTGCTGCATCGAGATGCAGTAGGCAACCTTCATCTCGTCGCTCGCGTCCTTCGCGCGACGCGTGATATAAATCGAATCTTCGGTTGGAAGCGCGTCGCTGAGGATTACCAGGCGAGCTTCGCCGTGGGCAGCGGCCCGTCCCATCTGCTGCGCGTTCTCGAACGCGCTAATGTCGACGCCACGAAGCCTCAGTCCGATCTCGCGGACCATTTCCGCGGGTAACCCCGCCACCAGTAGTTTGACGGGTTGCGTCATCTCCTAGGGAGAAGACTATGCGGCACAACAGGTAACAGGCGCCGCCAACCCCATGCTTCAGCCTTAACCAGTGGTCTGTTTTGCCAGCCTCAGAACCGCGTTCCACTCCGCTCCGCCGACCTTCTGAACCGACAGGCGATTCCCCTTCTGGAGGAGTGGCATGCCCTCCAGCTCGGGCTTGGTCCTCATTTCACTCAGCGTCACGGGGCGAGGCAGGCGCTCGATGGCCTTGATGTCAACCATGGACCAGGGCGTTTCCCCGCCCTTGCTGCGCGGATCGTAGTGTGGATCCTTGGGGTCGAGCGCCGTGTGATCCGGATATCCTTCCCGCACGATCTCGACGATGCCGTGGATTCCCGGATCGGGTTCCCCGGAGTGATAGAAGAAAGCGAGATCTCCTTTCTTCATTTCGTCGCGCAAGTAGTTTCTCGCCTGAAAATTCCGCACACCGTCCCAGTGAGTAGTGCGATTGGGCGAGCTCCAGAGATCGTCGAAGGAGAACGAATCCGGATCCGACTTGAGAAGCCAGTACTGCCGGTGCTCGTACGCTGGACGACTTGTGTTGGCCATTCGATTCACCGCTGCGTGTGAGAAGCACTGCCAGTGGAACCTAACCGGCGATGCGCCGTAGATTGGAGTACATCATAACCATTTAGCCAAGCAGGTCGGATATCCATGTCTCGCTCATCCTCCCGCACGCTCTCGCGGTCCAACGCGCGCGCGTTCACTTTGAGATCCCCGCTCATCTCGCTGCTGGTTTTCGTTGCCGGCACCGTCACCGCGCAGACGACAGCCACTCCCCGGCTCACTTATCCTGCGGCAGCTCGGGGCACGCAGGTCGACGATTATCACGGCACCAGCATCGCCGATCCATACCGCTGGCTCGAGGATGTGGACGCGCCGGCAACCAAAGCCTGGGTGGAAGCGGAGAACAGGCTAACGGACTCGTTCCTCGCAACGATTCCCGAGCGACCGGCAATCAAGAACCGACTCACTCAGCTCTGGAATTACGCGCGCTATTCCGCGCCGTCCAAGGAGAACGGGCGCTACTTCTATTTCCAGAACACCGGGCTTCAGAATCAGAGCGTGCTGTACGTGCAGGACGGGCTGGACGCGAGCCCCCGTGTATTGCTTGATCCGAATACTCTCTCACCTGACGGGACTATTGCCCTCTCGGGCACGGCCGCATCTGATGACGGACGCTATTTGGCGTACAGCCTCTCGACGAGCGGATCCGACTGGCAGGAGCTGCACGTCCGCGACGTCAGAAGCACACGCGACCTGCCCGACACGGTGAAGTGGGTCAAGTTCTCCGGCATCTCGTGGACGCACGACAATAAGGGCTTTTTCTACTCCCGTTACGACGACCCCACGTCGGGGGGGGGCAACAAGATGACCAACACCAACCGCTTTCATAAGCTCTACTACCATAGGGTTGGGCAGTCGCAGTCACGCGACG
>DASWCI010000120.1:0-38167 GCA_036390195.1 Gemmatimonadaceae bacterium | reverse complement strand
TCTGTTATGGCGGGCCTTCAGCTCTTCGAGACGTTGGCGGGCATACTCGCGAGCTGTGGTCTTGTCTTCTGTCAGGCAGCTAAAGCGATAACGCTTGGCACCTACGTAGACCTGAGCGTGCCAATACGGGGTCTCGCCTTTGCGACGATAGATGTGAACACGCATGACCGCCTCCCAGCTTCAGAGTTGCGGTCACAGCGAGTGTGGCGGTCCCTGTGGCGGTTTCAACCTCTGCCCAACGCGGAGCAGTCCCCCTTTTCTCTGTCTTTGCCGTTCCAGCCGAAGGCTGGGTGGGACTGAAAATCCGCGTGTCGGCGGTTCGATTCCGTCCCTAGCCATAACATCGCGGCGTATAGATCGCGCTCTCGAAATGGCATCCACAAAACTGAAGCAGGGAGCGGACAGCTTAACAGCTTCCTAGCTGGGAGCTTTCATACGGGCGTAAAGGCAATGCGAAACTACCTGCTGGTATTCATGCACCGCCGAGAGTTGAGGCCAGGCTGCTGATTAACGTTGCTTCGCGCTCTACTGCGGCAGCAGCGCGGGCGATCTCGCGATCGGCAGCCTGCCACTCTCCCTGTTCGATCGCTTCGCGGACGCCGGGTATCGTCTTGACGCCGTAGCCGGTATAAAATCCGGGCGCGTAGAGCATGTGAACGTACCATGGCCTGTTCCTCAGGCCTTCAGCGGATGTCAGTGCACGCTCAGCCTGTACGAGGTGCTCGTTCACACTCTTCGCCACCGTTGAGCGTCCCTCGCTGACAGCGCGATTGTATGCCTTGTCGTAGCGCGACGCGGCGTGATTGAGGGAATCGAGTGCATTGAGCAGGGGCGCGAAGTTCAGTTGCGGCGCGGGTTGCTGGCGCTGCGGCGCGGTTACGGGTTCACGAGGGTCACTCGTGAACTTGAAAAGGCCCTCATCGATCTGCCGATTGCGCTCGGCGATTTGTTCGGCGCGACGATCGCGCAGCGACTGCAGATCCTTGACATAGGTCTGGATGGTCTCAGCGAGATTCGTGAAGGCGAACGGTAGAAGATCGGCGTTGGCCAGGCGAAGCACTGCAATTCCAGCTACCTGTGCCAGTGCGCGCTCGTAAACGAACGCAGAGTCACTGAAATGAGTGAACCAGTAGAAATCATCGTAGATGGAGTGGTAAATCCCGCCCTGATCCTCACCGCCGTAACCCAGGTTGAGTGAAGCAACACCGAGGTGATCGATGAAGGACGAGTAATCGGAGCCGGAGCCGAGTGCACCAATGCGAAGATCCTCGCGATCTCTCGCTTCTTTGCGGGCCTCGGATGAGCCGTTCAGAATTCTCGCTGCCTGAAGTCTCTTCCATGAGCTCACGCCTGATTCGGGATCTTCGACGTCCAGTGCAACACCGTTGATGAACTTCTCGAGCGAATGTGAGCCCTCGATGCCGAGATATCCTCTGCTGTTAGTGTCGCTGTTGAGATAAGCAACCGCGTGCGCTTTGAGCTCGTCGGCGTGTGCTTCAACCCACTCCGTTGAGCCAAGGAGTCCAGGCTCTTCTCCATCCCACGCTGCGTAGATGATCGTGCGTTTGGGTCGCCAACCCTGCTTGTACAACGCGCCGAGCGCGCGTGCTTCTTCCAGTTCGGCGACGAGACCCGAGATCGGATCCTGGGCGCCATTCACCCATGCATCGTGGTGATTGCCGCGGATGATCCATTGATCCGCTTCCGTAGATCCGGGAAGCCTGGCGATTACGTCGTAAAGAGTTTTCAGACTCCAATCGGATTTCACGCGAAGGTGAACCTTCGCTGGCCCCGCGCCGAGCCGATAGGTGATGGGGAGTCCGCCTCGCCATGATGCAGGAGCGATCGGACCTCCAAGTGCCTCAAGCAGTGGCTGTGCATCCCCGTAAGAGATCGGCAGCACTGGAATCTTCGTGATGGTCGGTGCCTGCGCGATGGTCAGACGCTTCGCGTTCTTGGTGGCACCGACTCCCGGTGTAAGCGGATCACCGGGATACACGGGCATATCTGCAACGGATCCGCGTTGCACTCCCTGAGCCGGACGCATGGGGCCCTTGGGGAAGACATCACCGCCTGCGTAGCCATCATCTCTCGGATCCGAATAGATCAGACATCCTATCGCACCGTGCTCCGCCGCAACCTTCGGTTTGATGCCACGCCACGAGCCACCGTACTTCGCGATGACGATCGCGCCCTTTACTGAAATGCCGCGCTGCTCCAGCTCTTCATAGTCGGCGGGAACACCATAATTCACGAAGACAAGCAGACCGGTCACATCACCGTCGATGGAATAGGCGTTGTATGGGGGCAGCTGTTCGGGCTGCTGATTGGAGGTAGGGTCCAGCGGGAGCGCTGTTTCCTGCAACGATGCCTTGAAGGTCGTTGGTGAAATGAGCTCGACGACGCGCTCGACAGGAGTCGGAAAGAGAACATCGAAGTTCTCGATGTGCGCATCCCATCCGTATGACTTGAACTGATCCAGAATCCACTCGGCGTTGTCCTTGTCGTAAGGAGAGCCCACATGGTGTGGCCGCGCACTCAGGCGTTGCATGGCCGCTCTCATGTGCGCCGGATCGGGCATCGCCTTGAATCGCGCTTCCAGATCGCGTTCAGCCTGGACGGACTGCGAAAAAAAACCGCGGAGCGGCGTATCAGCCGATGACGGGGCGAGAGCAAGCCCCGTTGCTGAAATCAGCAACGACGAGAGCAGCTTGTGCATCGATTAACCTCGATTGGGGGGTGACGGGGAAAAACGCTCTTTTAAAAAAAGGAAGACGCTGGAATTTACTCAGCGTCTTTAATACAGCGATGCAGACCTTGCAGTTGCGCAGAGGTGGCAGTCACGCCGATGCAGCTTTCTTGCGTGTGCGGCGGGTGGTAAGAGGTTTGTCGCCTCTCGGTTTGTCCGCGCTGTCGCCGGCCTCAGTTTCCTCGAGCGGAATCCAGCGCTCGGCCCAGCTACCAATCTCCCGCAGCGCTTTCTGGAGCTCGTGTCCTTTGGTCGTTAGCTCGTATTCGACCCGGACGGGGGTTTCGGGAATCACGTCGCGTTCCACTAGCCCCTGGGCCTCGAGTGAGCGAAGCCGCTCGGAGAGCATCCGATCCGTGATGTCCGGAATCGCGCCTTTGATGGCAGCGTAACGGCACCTTCCCTGGAGCAGAGTCTGGAGGATGGCCCCTGTCCATCGGCTACCGATGAGCTCGATAGCCCGGTGAAAACGGGAGCAAACCTGCGAGGTGGGCGGGAGTGAATCGGACATAGGCAGAAGTTAGGGGAAATGGCGCTTGACACAAGTTACTTACTAAAATATATTAGCCTACTCATAGTAAGTCCAGTGCGGCTGACGCATATACGGCCATATAACTGGCTCAAACTGGCAAAGATCGAGAGGAAAAAACCAATGACGGCAACAGTAGAAACCGCTCCCGTAACCGGAGCTAAGACTCAGTGGAAGCTCGACCCGATGCACACCTTGGTCGAATTCTCCGCCAAGCATCTAATGATCACGACCGTCAAAGGACGGATCGCAGATGTCGAAGGCACCATCAACGTCGATGAAAGAAATCCGGCGAATTCTTCAGTCGAAGCAACCCTCAAGGGAGCGAGCATCGACACGCGGACCGAGCAGCGCGACCAGCACCTTCGGTCAGCCGATTTCCTTCACGTTGAGCAGTACCCGGAGATCAAGTTCCGCAGCACACACGTCGAGGGTGACCGGGACGAGTTCAAGCTCACCGGCGACCTGACGATCCGGGACGTGACGAGGCCAATTACTCTCGACGTGAAGTTCGAGGGTCAAACGAAGGATCCCTGGGGTGGGGAGCGCATTGGATTCAGTGCTACCGGTAAGATCGACCGAAGGGATTTCGGGCTGGTCTGGAATCAGTTGCTCGAGACAGGTGGTGTCGCCGTCGGAAATGACATCAAGGTTGCTATTGAGGTTGAGGCCATCAAAGTCGGGGCATAGTAGTCGATAAGGAGCTAACACAAAAGCGGGCGCTGAGGAAAATGGCGCCCGCTTTTGTGTTTCGGGGTACTCTTTAACTGCGAGAAAAGATAAGTGTCGGTCCGAGGCAGTAGGTGCGAGGTTAGCCGAACCGAATCCAGGTGAAATCCTCTCAGGAGTCTATCCCCTTTTCACATGCACGTTTTCGATTGGGCACAATGGCTGGTTCTTCCAGCCAGCCTCATTCAAGTCATCCTGCTTAGTTCCGTGGCAGGGCCCGCCGCTTCCGTTAGATCTTTGTCTAACGTCGACGCGCAATATGATGTAGTCGTCGTGGCTCATCAGGATGACTGGCAGGTGTTTATGGGCGATGTCGTTGCGAACCGAATCAAAGCTGGTGATTCGGTCACTTTCATTTACCTGACTGCGGGTGACGATGGGCGCGATTCGCTCTATTGGCGCACGAGAGAACGCGGTGCCTTGCAATCAACGCTAGTCGCCGCCGGCGGAAGGCCGAGTGATTCCGCAATCGGCTGTTCGATGACAAGAGTTGCCGAGCACGAGGTTCAAGAATGTCTAGTGGGTAGCACCAGGTCCTACTTTCTGCGGCTGCCCGATGGAAAGAGAAATGGAGCAGGTTTCGGTCTCCATAGTTATCAGAGTCTGAGAAAGCTGCGCGCTGGAAAGATTACAGCTATCTCTGCAATCGACGGCAGCACCAGTTATCGCGGATGGGAAGACGTTGTAGCGACGGTCAGACAGCTGATTGATTTGAGCTCCCGCGAGGACATAATGCTCCACACGACTGATCCAAGCATCACGATGAATCCCCACGACCATTTCGATCACCGTATGACGGGTCTGCTAGTCGTGGATTTGCGCAAGACGCGGAATTGGAAGGCGCGCTATTACGTTGGTTATGCACTCGCAACTCGAGCTGCGAACCGGTCGCAGGATCAGGCGCGCGAGAAGACGGCGATCTTTCTTGCTTACGACAACGAAATGACGCGCGTTAACAGACAATGGGGCGCATATGCGGAGCATCCAGCGTTCTACTCCGAATGCATGCTGCGTACATACGCGCGGAGCGCTCCGGTTCCGCAAAAGCGTTAAAGGACTGCGGTCCTCGGTGTATCAACAGGGACGCTCGCCCCTTCGGGCCATACATTGACACCGACGATTGCTGCGCTTGCCGGGTGGTCGTCGCATCACCAGGGACTTCAGCCCTACCTTAGTTCCTCACCAGAGAGATCATGCAATCAGGAGCGATGATGCGCCGAGTTCTGTTGGTGGTGGCGGTTCTCGGTATTGCGCAGCCGGAATTGGCTGCCCAATGCCGAGTGGGGACCGACAGCAACGAGGGAAAACTTCTCGCTTTTTATACGGCACCGATTGTGTTCTCGATGGCAACCGCGCCCCAAGTGATGCGGCCGGCCGGCGTTAGAATCGGAGCAGAGGGAGAATACATTCCTAAACCGAACCCGGCGATCGAACAAACTGGGGCATGCTTTACTCAAAACAGCGTGCACACTTCACTATCCCCCGTGTTCGGACGGCCTCGAGTTACGGTCGGTGGTCCGTTCGGGTTCGCACTGGAAGTGGCCTATCTGCCTCCGGTAACAATAGCGAGAGCTACGCCGAACCTATTCAGTTTTGCCGTCTCTCAGGCTCGCCATTTCGCCGCCGGACCGATCTCCAGCGGCACCACGCTCATGCTGCGCCTGCATGGCACGTTCGGAAATGTCAAAGGTGCGATCACCTGCCCTCGATCCCAGTTGCAGCAGACGTCGGCGAACAGCCCCTGTTATGGGACCAATCCGTCGAAAGATACCTTCCACCCTGACATGTTCGGTGGTGAAGTGGCGGCGGGATTCACTCCAGGTAATGGCGGGCTGTCATTCTATGGCGGCGCGGGAGCAAACAGGATCAGTCCGCACTTTCAGGTTGGGTTCACGGACGGCAATGGTAATGTCGACATGACGCAAGTCGAGTTGGAGAAACCGCTGACCCGTGCAACCCTCTTCGGCGGAGTGACCGCTGTACTACGACAAGTTTTCGATCTCGGTGCGCAGGTGTACTCCGTTCCGGCGGATGTCACGCTGTTCCGGATCATGGGCGGGATTCGTGTTCGGTAGTTAGTACTGGCTACGACTAAACTGCAAGCCGAAAACGACAACTGAACGGGTGCGAGGTGTCAGTGGCATAGATGCCAGGTGCGAGTTCACTACGCCCTGACTTACCTCAGTGACGTTACCGTTACTGCTTGTACCTTGAACCGCGCCAGTGAAGTCCCGACGTCGTGAACTGACAAACTGGCATCTCTGCCTTTGACAACTCGCACCCGTTCAGTTGCAGTTCTAGCGTGGAGTGAGTAGTGGCCAGTCAAGGAACGGGACCCACCGCGGTTGGTGGTGCGGGCATAGTTCGTGTACCTCGGAACCCACGTAGACAGAAAAGGACGACCCATGGACACGAACTGGAAGCATCAAAAGGACGCCATCACGACCGATCAGAAGAATCGAGTCGACGACGAGCACATACACGAGGCGGACAAGCGGCACCTCAAGGAAAACGAGGCCGACTCGACCTTGATTCCCAAGCCGAGGGCGACCAAAGCTCGAGGTAGACCAAACAAGCCTGACGTAAACCCCCCTCGCTGAGGGGCGTTCTGTTTTGCAAACAATGTCAGGTACTCGAGGATCGGCACTGCGCCAGAGCCCTTGGGGGTCTCGATGAATCGTTCACGGGAGTCGGACTTACGGTCTTTTAGGATTCTCTAGCGCGGAGCCGGTACTGTTTAGATATTTTTGAACAAATGTCTCCCTCTCCGACCTAGTGAGAGGGTGCACGAGACTATTCGCTCTAGTGCCGTGAGCTCACTTTCAGAAAGCAGCATGAAGGAGTTGCGAACGGCGTTAACCGAACAGCTCAAACGGCCTGAGCGTCCGACGCCGGAGCTGGCGAATCTTCTGAAGAAAGTTGCCAGCGAGGGGCGTGAAAAGGGCATTCGCCCTGAGGAGCTGATAGTTATCTTCAAGCAGCTATGGAGCTCTCTTGCTGAGTCCATGCGTCCGCAGAATGCGGATCAGTGCGAACGTATTCGACAGAATCTGGTAACACTCTTCATCCAGGCGTATTACGCCGAGTAGAGAGACCGGGATATCTTGCGGACGTGCCCATTCGAGAGCGGCACATCTCTGGCGTTGAGTACCTGACGTGGCAACTGCAATCCCGCCCAAGGCTCCACCAACAATTCTGAGTCGTTTATTCCGGCGTTCGCGAAACGGGGCGGGGGAAGAACTCGTCGGCCCAATTCGCGGGGAAGTGCTGGGTCTTGAGCGCCTCGGTGAACGCGCGCGTGCAGTCGCGCGAGGGCATCATCTACTCCCGGCGCAGAAACAGCGGGGAGTCGGCCCACTTCTGCTCCGCCTCGAAGATACTCGTGAAGTACTCGACCGTGTCTATCACGAATTAAACAGCGGTGCGGAACGGGGACTCGACATCAGCCCTGCCGGGGACTGGCTGCTGGACAACTTCTACATAGTCCAGGAGCACATCAGGGAGATCCGGACCAACCTTCCGAAAGGGTACTACGAAGAGCTTCCCAAGCTCGCGACAGGAGCACTCGCTGGTTATCCGCGAGCTTACGAAGTAGCAATCGAGCTGATCGCGCACACTGAAGGTCACCTCGATCTCGATAACATCACGCTCTTCGTGCGCGAGTATCAGACCGTAACGCCACTGCGCATCGGTGAGCTGTGGGCGATTCCGACAATGCTTCGCCTCGGACTCGTCGAGAATATCCGACGCATGGCGCTTCGTGTCGCGGCACGACTTCAGGAAGTCGAGTCTGCTGATCGCTCGGCGGCGGCTCTGCGCGAAGCGAGTGAAGAATCTCCGCAAGCGTTGGCGGCTGCACTAGCCGGGTTCGTCGATGACCATCCGCCCTTCACGCCGACCTGGGTAGCGCGATTCCTACAGCAGGTGCGGTCGTACCAGACGAACTTCACGCCTCTCATCTGGCTCGAACAGTGGATTGCTGAAGACGGCCCGAGCGCGGAAGAAGCGGCTACCAGGTCCAACCGTCGTGTTGCACTGACGCAAGTCACTGTTGCCAATAGCATCACCAGCCTCCGCACGATTTCGCGGCTCGACTGGAAGGATTTCGTCGAAGCCCAGAGCGCGACGGAAAAAATGCTGCGTCAGGATCCAAGTGGGCACTACACGTCAATGACATTCGGGACCCGGGATCACTACCGCCACATCGTCGAGAACATCGCAAAACGGGTCAAGCAACCGGAAGAAGAAATAGCAAGCGAGGTTCTCGCACTCGCGAAACTGGCTGATCCAAGTGACGCCAGACACGCGCACGTCGGTTACTTCCTGGTCGACAAAGGGCGGCGGGTTCTGGAGGAAAAAGTCGGGTACACTCCGCCGCCGACGGAATGGCTGTACCGCTGGACGCAGCGGCACCCGAACACGCTCTACTTCGGCGGAATAACTCTTTTCACCGTCCTCGCGCTGGCGGTGATTCTGGAAGTGGTGGAAGGAGTGCCGGCGATGATCAAACTTATCATCGCTCTGGTAGCGCTCATTCCGGCAAGCGAAATCGGGATCAGCATCATCAACCAGCTGATAACGCTGTTGATGCCGCCGCGGGTGTTGACCAAGCTGGAGCTGCGTGACAACGGCATTCCCGAGGAATACATGACGGCGGTAGTCGTGCCGACACTCCTCGGCAGCGTACATGCGGTGGAAGAAGCGCTCGAGCACATCGAGGTGCAGTACCTCGCGAACCGCGATCCGAATCTCCAGTTCGCGATACTCAGCGATTTCACTGATTCAAAGACCGAGCACCGGCCCGACGATGAGGAGATTCTGGCCGCGGCGGCGGCAGGAATCAAATCGCTGAACGCAAGATACGGAAATGCGGGCGAAGATGTCTTCTTCCTGTTTCATCGGCCACGGTTGTGGAATCCGAAGCAGAACGTGTGGATGGGCTGGGAGAGGAAGCGTGGGAAGCTTGCTCAGTTCAACAAGTTCCTCCGGGGCGGGGCGCGCGATGCATTCAGCACCATTGTCGGCGATACGAGCAGGCTCAGATTCGTTCGCTACGTCATAACGCTAGACTCCGATACCGTCCTGCCTCGGGACGCGGCACAGCTGCTTGTCGGGACGATTGCGCATCCGCTCAACCGCGCGCACTACGATCCGAATGTCGGACGGGTTACCGAAGGCTACGGAATCGTCCAGCCGCGAGTTGGGGTGTCACTTACGAGTGCGCACCGCTCCTTCTTTGCGTCGATCCACTCCGGCCACCCGGGTGTCGATCCCTACACGACCGCTGTATCCGACGTGTACCAGGATCTTTACGGCGAGGGCAGTTTCACGGGGAAAGGGATCTACGAGGTCGATGCGTTCGAGGAGGCAACGCACGGAAGATTCCCCGAGAATACTCTGCTCAGTCACGACCTGATCGAAGGAAACTGGACACGCGCCGGACTCGCGACCGACATCGAAGTTTACGACGACTATCCGGCGCGCTATCTGACGTTCACGCGTCGCAAGCACCGGTGGATCCGCGGCGACTGGCAATTGCTCGGGTGGCTCAGAGGGACGGTACCTGGTCCGGATGGACCGATGCCGAACCGACTGTCGGCAATCTCACGTTGGAAGATCTTCGACAATTTGCGCCGGAGCGTCGTCGAGATCTTCCAGCTGGCGATACTGATCGTTGGCTGGTTTCTGCTACCGGGATCCGTGATCCAGTGGACGGCAATCGTGCTCGTCGCGATCGCGTTCCCCTGGGTTTTCTCCCTGACGATCTCGATGTTACGGCCGCCGCGCGATCAATCGTGGCTTGCCTACTATCTGGCAGTAGGGCGCGACGCCATCACCAACGGGCAGCAGTTCACTCTGGCGGTCGTATTCCTGCCGCATCAAGCCGTTGTATCTGCCGACGCGATACTCCGCACACTCTACAGGCTGTTCATCAGCCACCGGAATCTTCTCGAGTGGCAAACTGCTTCGCAGGTCGAGCGCGCGTTGGGTGTCGGCTCGCAACGCGAAACCTGGCGCAAGATGTGGCCGGTTACCGCCCTGTGTCTCGTTCTGGGTGCGGCGATCGGGCTTCACGTGACCGTGGGGAGAGCCCTGAGCTCGGATGAACGTTTTCTGTTCATCATGGGTACGCTGCCGCTCGTGCTGGTCTGGCTCGCAAGTCCGAGTATCGCCTTCGCCCTGAGCCGGCCCGCCATACTTGGGGAGATACACCTTACTGAAGCAGAGCGACAAGCAGCGCTGCGGTACGCGAAGCTCCATTGGATGTACTTCGAGAAGTTCGTGACGGAGGACACGCACTGGCTTGCACCTGACAACTTTCAGGAAGATCCGGAGCCGGTTCTGGCACTCCGCACATCGCCCACCAACATTGGGCTGCAGCTTCTCTCGACAGTCAGCGCGGTGGATCTCGGGTTTATTACGCGAGCCGAGATGATCGATCGCGTGGAAAAAGTCTTTCGGTCCCTCGAGAGAATGCGGCGTTTCCACGGGCACTTCTTCAACTGGTACGATCTGAACGAGCTTCGCGTGCTCGAGCCGGGCTACATCTCGACAGTCGACAGCGGAAACTTTGCCGGTCATTTGATCGCGCTCAAACAAGCATGCTACGAGATGCTGAAGGATCCCACCTGCACCGATCAGGATGCAAAGCGTCTGAGAGCAATCGCCGAGCGGGCGCATGCATACGCGGTGGAGATGGATTTCCGCTTTCTGTACGACACCAAGCGAAAGCTGTTCACGATTGGCTACCACATCGGCAGCAACACCGTCGACAACTCCTACTACGATCTGCTCGCCTCGGAGTCGCGACTTGCGTCGTTTATGGCGGTGGCGAAGGACGACGTCTCGGTCGATCACTGGTTCAGATTGGGACGCTCGCTGACTGCAGCAGCGGGAACGCGAACGCTGCTGTCATGGAGTGGCAGCATGTTCGAGTACCTGATGCCGGCTCTGGTGATGCAGACCTTTCCATTCACGCTGCTCGATCAGACTCACAAGGGGTCGGTGAGGCGGCAGATCGCGTATGGTGTGGAGCGCGGGGTCCCGTGGGGAGTGTCAGAGTCAGCGTACGCCGTGCGCGACAGATCGCACACTTATCAGTATCGCGGCTTCGGTGTCCCGGATCTCGCGCTCAAGCGCGGGCTCAGCAAGGAGCTGGTGGTTGCACCATATGCGTCTCTGCTCGCGATGCTCGTCGAGCCCCGTCAGTCGCTCAAGAATCTTACGACTCTCGAAGCAGAGGGTGCACTGGGCCCCTATGGATTCCGGGACGCGCTCGACTACACGCGTCCTTCGCCGGGTTCCAGAAAGACTGTTGTGTGCACGTTCATGGCGCATCACATCGGGATGAGCATCGTCGCACTGGACAATGCACTCAATCGGCAGATATGGCCGCGCCGCTTCCACATGGATCCATTGGTGCGCTCGGCCGAGCTGGTCTTGCAGGAGCGCATCCCGCGCCGGCTCACCGTTCAGGATGTTCAGGGCGACGATGTTGCGCGAGTGCCGAGCGAGATGGAGAAACCGGCGGTGCGCGAGATCGAAACTCCGCACACACCGCAGCCGGTCGTCGGCATTCTCGGAAACGTACCGTACACCACTCTGATCACGAACGCCGGCGGCGGATTCAGTCGTTACGGGAATCTCGCAGTGTCGCGATGGAGACACGATAGCACTCGCGACAACTTCGGTCAGTGGTGCTACGTAAAGGACCTGAGCACGGGTCATGTCTGGTCGACTGCCCATCAGCCCTCTGGCACAGAGCCACAGTGGTACCGCGTTCTCTTCGCCAGCGATCGCATCACGTTCATCCGACGCGATGGTGACATCGACACGGTGACCGAAATTGCAGTTGCATCCGATGATGCTGCCGAAGTTCGCCGGATACTGCTGACGAATAGGTCGCTGCAGGCGCGCGACATCGAGCTGACGAGCTACTCCGAAGTCGTACTGGCGCCTCCTGATGCCGACCGCGCGCATCCCGCGTTTGGAAATCTGTTCGTGCAGACGGAATTTCTCGAAGCAAAGGCGGCATTGCTGGCTACGCGTCGTCCCCGCTCTGCTACCGAGGCGGGGATCTGGTGTGCACACGTCGTCGCATGCGGACAGGAACTTGTTGGTGATGTCACGTGCGAAACGGATCGCGCAAAATTCGTGGGGCGCGGGCGCTCGGTGAGAAACGCGATGGCGCTCGATGAAGGTGCGGAGCTGACTCGAACTGTGGGAGCCGTGTTGGACCCAATCTTCTCTCTCCGGGTGAGAGTACGGATCCCCGCCGGTGGATCCGCGCACGTCGCGTTCACGACGTTCGTCACCGAAGACAAAGAACGCGCGATAGAGCTCGCTGATCTTTATCACGACCCTTACAGCGCTCGTCGGGCGCTCGATCTGTCGTGGGCGCAGGCGCAGGCAGAACTGCGCGACCTCGGGATCGCGCCTGCCGACGCTGCACTATATCAGGATCTCGCTGGCCATTTGATGTTTCCTCACCCCGGATTCCGGCCGGCACAGAGCGCTGTCGAAGAAAATCGACTCGGGCAGCAAGCACTATGGACGCTCGGCATATCGGGGGACTGGCCGATACTTCTCGCCACAATAGAGAGCCCGGTTGGAATGCCGAGTGTCAGACAGCTGCTCCGAAGCCATCACTACTGGAGGCTCAAGGGAATCGTCTGCGATCTGGTGATTCTCAACGTGCATCCTGCGAGCTACATGCAGGAGCTGAGTGACGAGCTGCTGGCGACTGCGATGGCATCGAGTGAGGCGGGACTGCTCGACCGGCCTGGTGGTGTGTTTATCCGCCGCGCGGATCTTCTCAAGCCAGAAGAGATCACGCTTCTCAAAGCGATGGCGAGGGTGCAGGTCAACTGCGATGGCCTCGGACTTGGCAACTTCCTCGAGTTCCCAGGCGTCGAGGATAGGTACCCTCCCAAGCTAGAGATCATGAACCGCGACATCGTTCCGCTCGGCACTGTACCAATTCATGCTGAGACGGCCGATCCCGGTACAGGACTCCAGTGCTTCAATGGGCTGGGCGGGTTCAACGTCGAGGGCGAATACGAGATTCACCTGACCGGTAGCGACCTACCTCCGGCTCCCTGGATAAACGTGGTTGGTAATCCCGTGGGCGGATTCATCGTGAGCGAAGGTGGAAGCGGAACGACCTGGGCGACCAACAGCTTCTTCTATCGCATCACCCCGTGGCACAACGATCCGGTGCGCGATCCGTCCAGCGATTGCGTCTTCCTTCGCGACGATGCGAATGGGGATCTTTGGACAGCCACACCGTGCCCCATTCGCGAGCCTACGCCGTACAAAGTGCGACACGGCGCGGGCTACTCTGTCTTCGATCACACCCACAAGGGACTGGCGAGCTCCTTTCGACTGGGCGTGGATCAGAACGATCCGGTGAAGATCAGTATACTCACTTTGCGCAATGATGGAGCTACGCGCAAAAAAATCACTCTGACGTGGTACCTCGAGTGGGTGCTGGGCGTGAGTCGCGAGCTTACGCAGTATCAGATTCGTACGAGCTTCGACGAAGACACTCAGTCAATGTTCGCGCGCAACTACTTCGACGCGCAGTTTGCGGAGACTGTCGCGTTCGCTTCGATCAGCGAGCGCGTTGCTTACTATACCGCCGACCGTCGCGAATTCCTCGGCAGGAATGGCACCATCTCGAGTCCCGCGGCACTCGAACGTGCAGGATTATCAGGGGCAATCGGCGCCACAATAGATCCATGTTGTGCGCTACAGGTCAGTGTCACGATCGAGCCGCGTGAGACGCGAGACATCGTTATGCTGCTCGGGGCAGCCGAGGGCGAGGACGCAGTCCGCGAGATCATTGCGCGGCACCGGACGTCGAGCGATGCCAAGCGGTCCGTCGACTTGAACGTTCGCAGCTGGGAGCAGAGGCTCAGCGCTATCAAGGTCAAGACCCCCGAACCAACGTTCGACCTGATGCTGAACCGCTGGTCGCTCTACCAGGCGCTGTCGTGCCGCATGTGGGCGCGGTCGGCGTTGTATCAATCGAGTGGTGCGTTCGGGTTCCGCGACCAGCTGCAGGACGTGATGGCTTTCGTGTATGCCGACCCGGCAATTGCCAGAGATCAGATCGTCCGAGCAACCTCGCGTCAGTTCGTGGAAGGCGACGTCCAGCACTGGTGGCATCCGCAGAGCGGTCGCGGGGTGCGAACCCGTTTCTCGGATGATCTGGTCTGGCTGCCGTACGTCATTGATCACTACGTCAACGTCGCGTGCGACCGCGAGATTTTCGATGTGGAGGTTCCCTACCTGACGATGCGACAGCTGAATCCGGACGAGCACGAGATTTATGAGCTGCCGAAGGATTCCGGCGAGATCGGCAGCATTTACGATCACTGCGTACGGGCGTTGAGGAGAGCGTGCACGAGCGGTGCTCATGGTCTTCCACTCATTGGCAGCGGTGACTGGAACGACGGAATGAACAGAGTCGGAATCGAAGGAAAGGGAGAGAGCGTCTGGCTGGCCTGGTTTCTGATCTCGACGCTGCGAAAGTTTGCCGTACACGCGGATAAACGCGGTGATGCGCAGACGCGCGACGAAATGCTGGCAAAGGCCGACCAGTATGCCGAAGCAGTCGAAAGATCCGCCTGGGATGGAGAATGGTATCGCCGGGCGTACTTCGACGATGGCTCTCCCCTTGGGTCGCGTACGAGCGATGAATGCAAGATCGACTCGATCGCACAGAGCTGGAGCATTATCTCGGGCGCCGGGCGACCAGATCGAACCCGGATCGCGATGCAATCGCTCAACAAGTATCTCGTCCGCGAAGATGCGCAGCTGATCATGCTGCTCACGCCGCCTTTTGACAAAACGACGCACGATCCCGGCTACATTCAGGGTTACCTGCCGGGCGTACGTGAGAATGGGGCTCAGTATACCCACGCCGCGCTATGGGCGGTGCTGGCGACAGCGCTGCAAGGGGATGGCGATCGGGCGTTCGAGCTGTTCCAGATGTTGAACCCGATCACGCATGCCGACACCGCGGAAGGCGTCGACGTGTACAAAGTCGAGCCATACGTGATCGCCGCGGACGTCTATACTGCGAAAGGTCACCTCGGACGTGGTGGCTGGACCTGGTATACAGGCTCGGCGAGCTGGATGTACCGGATCGCTCTCGAAGCGATACTCGGCTTCCACCAGCGCGGTGAGCAACTCTTCATCGAGCCCTGCATTCCGGCGAACTGGAAGGAATTCACCGTCGAATACCGGTTCAGATCATCTACGTACGAAATCACTGTCGAGAATCCGGACGGCCTGCAGTGCGGAAGCGTTGAATTGGCGATTGACGGCAGATCTGTCGAGAAAGCGATCGATCTGATCGATGATGGCAAGCGCCATCGCGTCACCGCTTCGCTGCGCTCTTCTTCTTCCGTTGTTCAGGAAAGACAGGAGAAAGCTCGACTATAGCAGGCCCGTTGACGACCTTGCCGTACGGGTCGAAGCGCGATCCGTGACACGGACAATCCCAGGTTTTTTCGGTGTCGTTCCAGTGAACGATGCAATAGAGGTGGGTGCAGACGGCTGATCGCTGGTGGAGATTGCCTCGGTCATCACGGTAGACTGCAATCTTGCCTCTGCCTCGGCCGACGACTGCGCCTTCTCCTGGCTTAATCGCGGCGATCTGACCAGTGTCACCGGCTGTAAACCAATCCTTGTACTGCTCCGCGACATTTACGTTTTCCTTCATGTAGTGGGAAGTAGCACGAAGCCTGATGCGTGATGGATCGTAGAGTCGTGCCCATTGGTGCTTCCGGCCCTGCAGCAGCTCGTTGAGCATAATGCCGGCAATGGTGCCGTGGGTCATTCCGTTGCCGGAATCACCGGTGGCAATCCAGATGTGCTCATCGCCACCGGGGTTTTTTCCGATATAAGCCATATAATCGACTGGCTCGATTATCTGGCCGGACCAGCGGTACTCGACCCGCTCGATCATTGGAAACCGCTCGCGCGTCCATTGCTCGAGACGCACGAATCTCTCTTCCGTGCCTTCTGCCTGCCCCGTCTTGTGATCTTCGCCGCCGACGATCAGGATCTCGTAATCGAGCTCGCGGCCTGCTTTGTCCTCGCCGGGCTGGAGCCGAATGTAGTGATAGGGACGCGGTGTATCCCAGTACAACCCATGGGGGATTGCTCCCTTGGGAACGCGCGCGCCGATGACGTAGGTGCGATACGCGGCCTGTTTGCTGTGGATGATGAGCCAGTCGTTCACGGGTGTGTTTGTGCAAACGACTACGTTGTCGGCGCTGATGACGTGTCCGTCACTCGCTGTCACGCGTGCTGGCTCGCCATCCTCGATTTTTTCGGCGTGGACGCCTGTGTAGATCTTGCCCCCGTCGCGAAGAATCGCGCGGGCCAGACCTTTCAGATACTTGAGCGGGTGAAAAGTGGCCTGTCGAGGAAAGCGAAGTGCCGGTCCGCTGTCCCAGAAACTGAATGGGATGCGATCGACTAGCTGGGTGTCGGTGATTCCCGCGCGGTGCGTAGCTTCCAGCTCACGTTCCAGATCCTTCCGTGTCTCACTGCCCCCAAGAAAAAGAAAGCCTTCGACCCGTTCGAAATCGCAGTCGATGTCTTCCATCGATGCAATTGTTTCAATTCGATTGATCGCCGACATGTGGCTCTCAGCTGCGATCCTGGCGCCCTCCTCACCGTGCATCTTTTCGATTTCGTAGTAGCGATCGTCAAGCGCCGATGTGAGGTGAGCGGTGGTCCGGCTAGTCTCGCCGCCGCCAATTGGTCCGTCATCTATCAATACGACGGCGCGGCCAGCGCGTGCGAGCAGATAGGCGGTAGTCATGCCGGCGATACCGGCGCCTACGACGCAGACGTTCGCGCGCAGGTCCTGCGTGAGCGATTGAAATTGGGGTACTTCAGTGGTGTCCATCCAGACAGAGGTCGTGTGACCCGAGTCGCTCTGCATAGATGATTTAGTCCGTTGAATGGTGCGAGTCGTGCTGCTCCGGGCGTGCGCAATGGCGCATAGGACATGCCATGTGCTACTCTAGAATCAGTGTGCCATTCGCGCAGCAACTACGGTGGAGAATCAGTCATGAGCAAACATTCCAAGCACACGTGGATCGTCGATGTGATCGAAGATGGCTCAGCGTCGATAGAAGTTGATGGTCGCACGGTGACGCCGATTCCCGAGTGGCTGCTGCCGCAGGGAGTGAAGGAAGGCGATGTCTTGTCGGTCACGCACGACCGGCGGGAAGGCAAATCCGCGCTACTGATTGAAACTGATCCCGAGGGAAAGAAGAAAGCGCTGGATCGGTCGGCGAAGCAGGTTGGGAGAAAGTCCAAGAACGATCGAGCCGGAGACATCCAGCTCTGAGCTTGTCGCGTTATCTCACTCCCATCGTGCACTCGGTTTGTCGAGATGTCCGGTCGCTGGGACCATCGAGATCGGTTCCTGGCTGGTCCGGAGTAATCGTGAAGCTGGCGCCCGCGGTTCCAGGGGATCTGATCGTAATGGTTCCGTTTTCATCCGTGCGATACCACGGTACACCAGCGGCGCGGTATATCGCTTTCGCCTGGGTGTGCATATGTCCGTAATCATTGCGCGCACCCAGCGACGCAACCACCCACTGCGGATGTGTAAGCTCGAGGTACCTCGGCGTAACACCGTTGCAGCTGCCGTGATGATCGGCCTTGAGTACGTTCACCCGCATTCCCGGGTTTCGGTTGTAACCGGTGGCGTCGAACCAGTTAATCTCCTCGTGCTCGGCGTCTCCGGCGAGCCACATCGTAAAGGATGCTGAATCAGGTCCGATCAATTTCACTGCCGCTGACCGATTGTTCGGCCCATCACCATTGGGTAGTGGCGCAAGGAGATGTAGCTTCGCTCCGCCAGTCATCGTGATCGTGCAAATCGGGTGGCCGTTGGAGCACGGATCGTCGGTATCGCGATAGATCAGGCTGTCCCGATCCATTCGTGACAGGATCGAGTCACGAAGCTCGGCGAGTGTAACGGCCGGCGCAGGATCCTTGTTCTCGAAAAAATATCGGACGCGGATATGCCTCGAGGTCTTGAACAGCTCACGCAGACCGCTGTAGTGATCGAGATGTTGGTGAGAGAGGATCACAACGTCGATCGTAGAGTTGTTGAGGCTGAGTGAATCGAGATATCGACCGAATGCGGCGGTGTCCGGGCCACCGTCGATGATCACTTTGCTCGAACCGTTTCTTATGTAGGTCGCGTCTCCCTGCCCGACGTCGAGCAGACGCACTATCAGCTCTCGCCCGCCCGAATCGGCTACAAAGCTTGTAACCGGAGGTCTGAGCGGCTTGGCTCGACGGCCCTGTCGCTGTGTTTGTGAAGATCTCTTTGTGCGCGACTGGCGATGCTGCTGCGCCTCGATGAAAAAGGCCAACGATACCAGGACAACGGTTAAGAAGAGAGTGCGTCTAAGCATCGTTGGCGATCGCTCGGGCAGCGAGTGTCAGTACCAACTTCGCCGGGATAATCGCGGTCGGGCGCGTCGTTTGAGTACGCGCGTCATCGTTGCTTGACCCAGGTCACGTAGTCAGGTAATGATCTGTCGAAGAACTGCGCGCACCGGCGCGGCGTCGAGAGCCATCAGCTTCAGTGGAAACGCCATTAGCTCGTACATGGTTGGCGTAACCCTTCTCAGATCCAGATTCTCGAGGATGGCGCCGTTCCCCGAAAAGAGCATGTTGTGGACGGGAAGGTTCTTACTGTCTCTCGGATCCACTGATGGCGCATCGACGCCAAGAAGGCGGAGGCCACGCCCGAGCAATGTGCGGACGCACGACTCTGAGAGCGTCGGCCAATCTTCGGGGAACGCACCACTGGCAATGGTCCTGCCTGTTCGTAACAGCAGTCGCTCGACGAATGGCAGCGATTGAATTTTCTCCAGCTCCTCGATGTCGATCTGTTTGCTGAGGCTGGAAACGTCGACGACGATCGCCGGGCCGAAGAAGATGTCGAGAGACAGCTCGTGTGAGCCTGACCATCCCTCACGAACATGCAGCGGCGCATCTGCGTGAGTGCCGACGTGTGGGCTGGATGTGAAGGACGAGACGTTCACGCTTGCGCCAGCCGCCATTGAAGAAGCCCACCCGCAGCTGAATGGAGTGTCGCCCGGCCACTCAGGCGTATCAGGATTGAGGGTGACGCTAATGTCGCGGAGTAGAGGTTCGTTCCCGTTCACACACTACTCTCGGCGTATGGATCGCGGCGCGATCCGGCATCCACAGAACTGAAGCGGGGAGCCGAGAGCCTTGCAGTTTGGAAGCCGGGAGCTTTCATACTGGCGTTGTGTCTAATTCTTCCCCACAAGTTTTTTTGCAGTTTCAACCATTCCAGCTACTGTGATGCTCAGATGTTCGTAGATCGTTGGGGCGGGTGCAGAGGCGCCAAATCGTTCGATGCCGATGATGACGCCATCATCACCAACCCAGCGGTACCAGGACATTGGATGCGCTGCCTCCATCGCGATCCGCTTCACACCCTTAGGCAACACGCTTTCCTGATAGGTCTTGTCCTGCCTTACAAAGAGCTCGTGGCTTGGCATGCTCACGGCGCGGGCGCGAATACCATCAGCCTCGAGTTTCTTTTGGGCGTCAAGAATTAGCGCGACCTCTGATCCGCTCGAGATCAACACTATTTCAGGGGCGCCACCCGCCGCATCGGCGAGCACATAAGCGCCGCGCGCCAATCCACTGGCTGGCGCATACTTCGACCGGTCGATGAATGAAAGCTTTTGGCGCGTCAGCACGAGTGCAACTGGTCCCTCCTTGTGCTTGAGCGCTGCTCTCCAGGCTTCGGCAGTCTCAGAAGCATCGGCTGGTCTGATGAGAGTCATACCGGGAATCGCACGCAGCGCGCTGAGCTGCTCGACTGGCTGATGCGTCGGACCATCCTCGCCGAGTCCGATCGAGTCATGCGTGTAGACGTAGATGACATGACGCTTCATTATGCACGCCAGTCTTACTGGCGGTCTCATGTAGTCAGAGAAAATCAGGAAGGTCGCACCGTAGGGAATAATTCCGCCGAATAGCGACATGCCATTCATGATCGAGCCCATGCCGTGCTCGCGAATTCCGAAATGGAAGTTGCGACCGGCGTGGTTCTCACCGGAGAAGCTGGGCTCACCCTTGATGATCGTGTTCGTGGAGCTGGCCAGGTCGGCCGAACCTCCCATTAACTCCGGGATCTTCTTGCCGATAGCATTGATGACAACGCCCGACGCGGCTCGACTCGCAACGTTGCCGTCCTTAGCGGTGAAAGTAGGGATCGCTTCTTCCCATCCGTCAGGCAACTCACCATGCAAGCGGCGCTGAAGCTCTGTCTCGAGACCTGAATTAGCTGCCCTGTAAGCCTCGTAGATTTTTTTCCATTCGTCTTGCGTCTTCGCTCGGCGTTTAGCTGCTTCGCGCCAATAACGGAGTGCTTCGGGCGCAACGTAGAACGGCTCCTGAGATGGATATCCAAGCGCCTGCTTGGTCAGAGTAATCTCGTCCTGACCTAATGGTGATCCGTGGGCTTCTGCGGTGTCGTGTTTGTGTGGACTACCGTAACCAATGTGTGATCGAACGACGATCAGCGACGGCCTCGATCTCTCGGCCTTTGCCGCGTCGATTGCGCGATTCAGTGCCGCGAGATCGTTGACATCGCCGACGTGCTGCACGTGCCAGCCATAAGCCTCAAAGCGTGCACCGGTATCGTCGCTAAAGGTGAGCGCAGTGTTGCCTTCGATGGTGATGTGATTGTCGTCGTAGAAACCGATCAATTTGCCGAGCTTCGCATGCCCAGCAAATGAAGCGGACTCGTGCGAAACACCCTCCATCATGTCTCCATCGCTGGCGATGAAATAGATGTGATGGTTGATGATCTTCTGCTCGCGGTTGAACACCGCGCCCATGTGCGCTTCGGCTACAGCCATCCCGACAGCGTTGCCGAATCCCTGACCGAGCGGGCCGGTGGTGGTTTCCACGCCGGGTGCGTAGCCGTACTCGGGGTGGCCGGGTGTCCTGCTTTCCCACTGCCTGAACTGCTTCAGGTCATCGAGCGTGAGATCGTAGCCGGTGAGATAGAGCACGCTGTACAACAGCATCGATGCGTGTCCCGCCGACAACACGAATCGATCGCGGTTCAGCCAATTCGGGTCGGCCGGATTGTAGCGAAGGTGCTGGGTCCAGAGCACGTATGCGAGTGGCGCGAGCGCCATTGGTGTGCCGGGATGGCCGGAGTCCGCTTTCTGAACGGCGTCCATCGCGAGAACTCTGATCGCGTTGATGCAAAGATCCTCCAGCGATTGGCCGGATCCAGCGGGGGGCAGGGAAGAAGATGCTGTCGCTGCTGACCGGGTTGCGGTCGCGGTGTCGGATAAATCGGACATTAGAAGGCGGAGTAAAATCTCATTTGGAAGCTAGCTCATACTCGAGCGCGTCGCAGGGCTAGCCAATCTGCCGCTTCGCGCACTTCACTCGGCACGAGACTGTGGCCAGCCAGCTGCCACTTGAGAGCGACATCTGCGTGCGCAGATTGGAAAAGCGCAACCAATCTCTCTACACTCGAAGTAGGAACAATCGGATCCATTCGTCCAGCCGAAATGAACACCGCGGAGCCATCGAGATCGTGTTTCTCAGTTGGCTCGTAGACCAGCATCGGCCGAAAAAGGATTGCCGTCTGGATGACTCCGGGTTCTACGAGCATCACTGTGGAGGCGACATTGGCACCATTGGAGTAGCCGAGCGCGAAGACACGATCAGGATCAAGCCGGTAGGTAATCACCGCCGCGCGAATGAACCGCGCCAACTCCTCCGCGCGCGAGCGCACTTCCTTCGGATCGAACACACCCTCGGCGAGTCTCCTGAAGAAACGTGGCGCTCCATTCTCCAGAACATTTCCACGGGGGCTCAACACGGCGGCGGCCGGCGCGATTGCCTGGCCGATGCCGATGAGATCGTTCTCGTCACCGCCGGTGCCATGCAGTACGAGGAGCGTTTCTCCGGAGCTGGAGTCCTCAGCGGGTACAAAGCGGTGAATGAATCCGATGTCTTCAGTCATGCGTTAGGGCCGCGAAGCTCGAGTGGCGAGTGAATGTTGGGGAGAAGCGCTTCGATCTCGAACCTTCTGGGCTCGAGCCATTCCGGAAGCTTGAGCGACTGACCGAGCGAATCGAACGGCTCGTCGACAGCGAATCCAGGTCCGTCGGTTGCGATCTCGAAGAGAACACCACCCGGCTCGCGAAAGTAAATGGACTTGAAGTAATCACGGTCAAGCTGTGGCGTCACGTTGTAACCCAGCGATGTCAGCTCGGTGCGAACCTTCATTTGCTCGACTTCGCTGGCGCAGCGGAATGCAACGTGGTGTACGGTCCCGGCTCCCATGACACCGCGCCAGATGCCCGGCACGCAGCGTAGATCTACGAGCGTGCCCGGACCTCCATCTCGGCTTGCGTAGCGGAAGATGCTTCCCTGCTCCCGCACGAGTTTGAAGCCGAGGGTGTTGGTGAGAAGCTGGCCAGTGAGCTCGTTCGCGTCGAGCCAGAGTGTGATCGAGTAGATGCCGCGGATTGCGTGCTCGGCAGGTACTCCTGCTGTGGACCAACCGGTTTCGACATCGACTGCTGGGTGAGCGACGAGCTCGCCCATGAATCCTTCGTGATCCTTGAAGGCGATGACGCGCTCGTCCTCATAGCGTGCAACAGGCTGGCCGAACTCCACCCTCTTCTTGATCAGTCGTTCGATCCAAAAGCCGACGGAGCTGGGTAGAATCGAAAACGACGTGACGGCGACCTGACCGCCACCTTGTCGTCCCCGACGCGCATCTGGCCAGGGAAAAAATGTGAGGATACTGCCTGGTGTGCCGCGCTCGTCGCCAAAATAGAAATGATAGGCAGTCGGATCGTCGAAGTTTACGGTGCGCTTGACGAGTCTGAGACCCAGAACGCCGGCGTAGAAATCGAGGTTTTTCTGCGGGTCGCTTGCTATGCCGGTGACGTGGTGAATACCGGCGGTCCGGAAACTCATCGTACCGATTCTTGCTTAACTTCTTGTCGGCGTCTCGCGATGATTCGTGCTGGAGCGGGAAGAGTCCCGCTTGCCAGAGGGGCGCCGGCTCTGTCCCTGCTTTTGTCTCGGTGGCATACTTTCTTCAATCTTTACCCTCCCATTAAGGCAACGGATGTGCCGTTGGCCGAGGCATCGATGTGAGCCGTCTCCAGTCCTCCCGAAAGCCCAAAAAACAGAGACGTTTTCGTAGTCTGAGCGATCCGCACACACTCAGCGAGCTGGCGCTGCGCCTTAAAGAGGGAATCTACATCACGACGCTCGATGGGGAGATTATCGACGCCAATCCGGCATTCCTCGAGATGTTCGGGGTCGAGTCGCTGGAGGAGTTGAAGGGCTATCGCACCAGCGATTTTGTGCGACCTGAGGTGCGAGCGAGAGAAATGGCGCAACTCGAGCGCGAGGGATCCGTGCGAGATGTCGAATTTCAGCTCACCCGGCGCGATGGTGAGACGAGGACCGTAGTCGACAGCGCATTTCTTTCGGTGGATCCGCAAACCGGTGACAAGTACTGTCACGGAATTCTCGTGGACATCACGCATCGGAAAGAGCTACAAACGCAGCTCCTCGAGCTTAGTATCCGCGACCCTCTTACCGGTTGCTACAACCGCCGGTACCTGAACACCGTCACGCGTCAGTGTGAGACCCAGCCGAAAGGTGAATGGGGCTGCATCTATCTCGACATCGACCACTTCAAGCAGTACAACGACACGAACGGACACGCTGAAGGCGACGGTGTGCTGGTGAAGATGGCGCGATTTCTCATGCGTCATGTGCGAGCAGAAGAAGCAGTGGTGCGGGTGGGTGGAGACGAATTTCTGGTGGTTCTCTGCGACTCTGGCGAAGACCAAACTGAGCACGTTGTGGCGCGATTGCGTGGCGCGGCGCCGACATCGGCTCCGGTTCCGTTCTCGATGGGGTGGGCGGCGCGCAAAAATGGCGAAAACTTCGAAGCCACGATGGTTCGCGCCGATCATCGACTGCTGGCGGTGAGGGTCGATGAGCGGCGCGACCTGCAAAAGCGGCGGAGGAAACGGCCCAAGGCTAGTTAGCCACCGTTACGGAGACTCTACGCCCGACAAAACACCAAAGCCCTGCGGGAGTGTGTAACTGAAGCGCTGACGCACGTCCCACAGTAGACCTTCTTCTACTGGTGTCTTATGCGCTCACTCCTACTTGCACTTGTTGCTGGCATTCCCGCCGTCGTTTCGGCGCAGATTATCGAAGGGCCTCCACGTCCGTGGCCTTGTCCGGTTCCACCGCCCTGCCGGCAGGGAAGACCATGTCCGATGCCAGCGTGTGGCATCACGACACCAGACGTAGTTCGACGGAGCAGCGACGTTCGTGTCGACCTCGTCGATCGCGTGCTGCGATATGAAATAACTGAGACCTACGTCAATCGGGGAAGCAGAGTAGGCGAAGCGGACTTCATGTTTCCGCTGCCGAAGGGCGCCGCATTCCAGGACCTCAAGCTCTCGATCAACGGCGAGCTGGTCTCTGGCGAAACGATGAGTGCGGACCGTGCGCGACAGATCTATGAGGAGATCGTTCGTCGGCAACGCGATCCCGCCCTGCTGGAGTGGATGGGATACGGGTTGTTGCGGGCGAGAATCTTTCCCATAGCGCCCGGTGAAGAGAAAAAAGTCGTGGTGCGCTTTCAAACGGTTGCGCCGCGCGAGGGTGATGCGCTGAGGGTCGACTATTTCCGCGGACTGCGGACGAATCAGGTCGGCATTTACCAGCAGCCGGAAGGTCGTACCTCGTTCTTGCTTACCTATCCGAACGATCCGATGTATGGAACGGCTTACTCTCCGACTCATTCGATCTTCGACAGAGACTATGGGTCCGAGAGCTATCGTGACAACGACGAAGACCGCTCATTTGCTTCTAGCTACCGTGGGTCGGTGCGACGGGTTGAGGTAAGGGACGCACGCGGAGAGGTCACGCTGCTTATCCCAATCCGCCGCTCGACCAGCGCAGCGATTTCACTGCTGGCGAACGCCCCAGGGAACGACGATGGCTTTGCGCTGATCACATTATCTCCGCCAGCCGTGCGCCCGCGTGCGGTACCCCGCGATGTGACGTTCGTCATCGACGTCTCGGGATCCATGAGCGGTCAGAAAATCGAGCAGGCGCGTGCCGCTGGTAAGCAGGTTCTGCGCACATTGTCGCCGATGGACCGGTTTCGCCTCATCGACTTCTCTAGTGATGTGCGTACGTTCCGCGACGATTTCTCGATCGCAACTCGTGAGAATATTCGTGCGGCCGAGCGATATCTCGATGACCTCGACGCGCAAGGATCGACAAACATCTCAGGCGCGCTCGACGAGGCATTGTCATCACGCGTTCAATCGGGACGTCTGCCGATCATACTGTTTCTCACGGATGGTCAGCCGACGGTCGGCGAACGTGACGCCTCGGTGATTGCGTCGAACGTCGCGAAGGAGCGTGGGCCACGCAGACTGTTCACGTTTGGTGTAGGCGCGGATCTCAACATTTCACTGATCGAGCAGCTCGCGCTCGAGGGTCGAGGCACTGCCAGCTTCGTGCGCCCGGAGGAATCGGTGGAGCGCGCGGTCGGAATTGTCGCCAGCCGGCTCACGAGCCCGCTCGTGACCGACGTCCGAGTTCATGCCGATGGGGTACGACTGCTCAAGATGCACCCCTCCGGACCGGTTGACATATTTGCGGGTGAGGATCTCGTGATACTGTCTCGCTACGACGGGAGTGGTAATGCAGTTCT
This sequence comes from Gemmatimonadaceae bacterium, assembly GCA_036390195.1. Lineage (GTDB taxonomy): Bacteria > Gemmatimonadota > Gemmatimonadetes > Gemmatimonadales > Gemmatimonadaceae > UBA4720. Next base: position 12,337 of record DASWCI010000120.1, on the reverse strand, counting down.
TCGCTTCGATGGGCAAACCACGAACGGTCCAATAAGCTGGTCCAGCAGAGTGTATTTCCCGGAGCGGTCGCGTGAGAATCCGTTCGTCGCGAGACTGTGGGCTACTCAGCGTGTCGGTTATCTGAGCGCGGAGAAGCGGAAGCACGGTGGATCACAGGAGATCAACGATGAGATCCGCGAGCTTGGAGAACGCTTCGGTATTCCGACCGAGTTCTCGTCCTATCTGGTGGTCGAGCCCGGCGTGAATCAGCGGAGACTTGGCCAGGCTGGTGGAGTGCGGCTCAATGGCGCTGTGACTACTGGTGCCGGGATGGCGCCCGCGCCCGCTGCCGTTCAATTCGAGGCTGCAAAGTCAGCCGCCGCGCAGCGCTCAGCGACAAGTCTCTCTGCAGCCGATGCGGCTGTGGGTATCCGTGAGGATGCGAACGTGCGTCGAGCGGGGAACGTGACCTTCGTACTGCGCGACAGCGTTTGGACGGATGTTCGCTACAAGAAATCCGGAACCGTGTTGCAGCTGAAGCCATTCTCGGATGCATACTTCAAGCTGCTCGAGATGATGCCCGAACTGCGCGAGCCCTTTTCCGTTGGTGAGCGTGTGATTGTAGCAGGTCGCAGCATGGCAATCGAGCTGACTCCATCCGGAGAAGAGCAGTTGACTGATCGCGACCTGGCATTGTTGCGGGACCGCTGGTGATCGAGTGACGGATGTAGAGCGACTCTTCCGAACGTACAACGCCGCGTTGGTGAGATATCTGACGCGGCGTTTGGGAGATCGCGACTGGGCTGAGGAAGTAGCTCAGGAGACGTTCGTGCGTGCTTTGAGGCAGACTTCGATACAGAATGAGCGAGCCTGGCTGTTCGCGGTGGCGACCAATCTCGTGAGGGATGAGGCGAGGAAGGACATGAGACGCCGAAAGCACCTGGCCCTGCTGGCCGACCAGGAGCGCGAAACGCTGGTCGAGCCGGAGGAAACGACGCTCGAACGCGCGCAGGAAGCAGCGATGGCGCGCAAGGCAGTCGATGCGCTGGCCGAGCGCGACAGACTAGCGCTTCTCATGCGGGAAGAAGGGCTGGACTACAACGAGATTGCTGAAGCGTTGGAATTGTCGCCCGGTTCGGTAGGAACGACGCTGTCACGTGCCCGTCGCCGGTTGGTGGAGAGCTACGAAGCGTTGCAGAAGAGTCGAGAAGAGAGAGAAAAAAATGCAGCATCTTGACGAAGGCACGATTCACTCCTGGCTTGACGGCGCGCTGACCGCGGATGAAGCGGCGCGGGTTGAGGCGCACGTGAAGGAGTGTCCGCAGTGTGCGGCAGCTGTGGCAGAAGCGCGCGGGTTCATTGCGGGGTCGTCACGGATTTTGACCGCGCTCGATAATGCGCCGCGGGGAGTCATACCCGCCGTTGCGCCGAAAAGGCGCATAGATCCTTTTGTTTGGCGTGTTGCGGCAACCGTCCTGGTTGTCGCTGCGGGAACATTGGTGGTGGTACGGAGTCGCGGGAGCAACGAACGGCTGATGTCGCTACCCAGTGACACCGCGGCGCTTCTGAAAAAAGCGACGACAGCTTCAGAAGGAGCAGCGCCCGCTGGTCCCCCAACCACCATCTCTCCGATCGATCACGCTGTAGTGGAGGCGCCGCTCAGCAATGCGCCAGTATCTGCGTTCTCTGGCAAAGGAGCGACGGGCAACTCGATCTCTGGAGCTCCGAAGGGTAGGTATGAAGCGCCGCGTGAAGACGCGAGACTCGGGGCGGGTAAGGCTGCTGGTGCAGCGGGCGTGACTGCAGAAGCGCGGACGCCGCCGAGCGCGCTTATTGTTGCGCCATCTCAGATCGCTGGTGCTGTTGCAATGGATGCGGCAGAACCAGAGCGGTTAAAGGTGCTAGGAAAACCTCGAAGAATCGGGGCAAAAGTCACTCTGTACGAAGTCGCGCCTGGTGATACAGTCACCCTGACGGAATCAGTACCCGTCCAGCTACAGCAGACCGTCGTGAGCGGTGCGCCGGCCGCAGCGGTGTCGCCGCAGGCAGCGAGAAAGACAGCTCCTCAAGCGCGCGCGCTAACTGATGCGGCCGCTCGGGCGGGGGCCACGGCGGATTCTCAGCCTGGGGCGAACGTCCAATCATCCTCCGGCGCTGTATCCGCCCCTGCGCCTGCCCCCGCCCTCGAAATGGTGAGCACAACCAACACGATACGCTGGAATGACCCGGTCACGGGAGCTACGCTGACACTTAGCGGTCGGATGTCGGTGGCGCGTCTTCAGGAAATCAAAATCCGGATCGAGCGGGAAAGAGCAGCAGCAGCCGCCAAAAAAAATCCGTAACTGCGAATCAGTCTTGGGGTGCCGCCTCTTGAAGCGCCATCCCCATCGCATGGTATCCCTTGTCGACGTAAAGCACGGTGCCGGTAATTCCAGCAGCGAGCGGACTCGAGAGGAACGCCGCTGCGTTTCCAACTTCCTCCGCCTGTAGCGGTTCTGGCAGAGGAGAGTTGTCGGCGCAGTACTCGACCATTTTCTCGATGATTCCAATCGCGCTTGCTGCACGGGAGGCAAACGGTCCCGCTGAAATCGCGTTGACGCGCACGCCGTATTTGCGACCGGCCTCAAAAGACAGAACACGCGTATCGCTCTCGAGCGCCGCTTTTGCCGACGACATGCCACCACCATATCCCGGAATCACGCGCTCGCTCGCCATGTAGGTGAGCGAAAGAAAGGACCCGCCTTTGCGCATCAGTGGAGCGAGACGCGCAACCATTGAAGTCAACGAGTACGCGCTGACACTGAGCGCGGTGAGATAACCGGAGCGACTCGTTTCGAGCAACGGCTTTTTGACTTCCGGACCATTGGCGAGTGAGTGGACCACAATGTCCAGTGAGCTCTGGCCGAAATCAGATTCGATGCGTTTGACCATCCCATCGATGCTGAAATCACCAGTGTCCTTGTATCGTTTGTTAGATCGGATATCCTCGGGTGCATCGGCGAGCGTATCAAAAGACGCATCAAGCGGATAGATCTTCTCGAACTGGAGCAGCTTGCCGCTGGACAACTTTCGTGACTCGTCCATTTTGCCGCGCTCGAGAAGATTCATGAAGATGTTGAGCGCAGGTGGCCAGGTTCCCACTGAAACGCTAGCCCCTGCTTCTGCAAGGGCTTTGGCGATCGCGAAGCCGAACCCGGCATCGTCTGCTACGCCGGCCACGAGTGCGCGTTTGCCCGTGAGATCGATGTTGAGCATTCAGGGTGATATCGCGATTCGGGGAGGGATTTACAAGGGGTAAGAGATTTGCATTCGGAGCAAGGCTAAACCCTTCACGCTACTCGAACCGGAGGCAGGTCTTGTTCTCAAAGTTGTTTCGCGTTGCACTGGTATTGTTGATCCTGAACGTGCCTGCGCAGGCGCAGGTCCAGGACACGATCTTTCACAAAACTCCGTTGCTGACCGGTAAAGACGCGCTTTTGTTCGCGGCATACACGCTTGGCACCGTCCTGGTCGCGCCGATCGACATGAAGATCGCGAACCGGCTTCAGTATCAGGGAACTCAGGAAAACCAGTTCCTCGGGAGGGCGGCGACTGGCTTCCGTTTGCTTGGCGATCCCGGCTCGGTCGTTACTGCTGCGGGTGTGTACCTGATTGGGCGCGCCGACGGCCAAAGACGCGTCCAGGCTCTCGGCTTACACAGCATCGAGTCGATTCTGCTTGCCAGTTCTCTTGGTACTGGAATTAAGCTTCTCGCCGGAAGACAGCGGCCCCTTTACGACATCAGGAATCCATACAACTTCCAGCTCTGGCGGGGATTCGCGTCCGACCAATACCGATCCTTTCCATCAGGCCACACGATCGCCGCGTTTGCATTTGCATCGACAGTGACTCGCGAGACCCAATTCTGGTGGCCGCATGGAGTCTGGTACGTGGGCACGGTGTTTTATACAGGTGCGGGGCTCGTTGGCATTTCGCGGATGTACAACAATATGCATTGGGCGAGCGACGTGATGGGTGGGGCGGCGATTGGTACCATTGTCGGCCTCAAAGTCGTCAAATACACTCACTCCCATCCGGGGAACCAGATCGATTCGAAGCTGATAAAGGGGAAGCGACAATCGCAGATTCAGCTGAACCCGGTCCTGTTTTCCATTCAGTTCTAGTATTCGACCACCACGAGTAATGCTTGCAGCTCTTGAATGGCATCTTCATTCTGGCGGAGTTACCGAGTGAGATCGCGCTACGCGTGCGTGAGATCAACGAGCGATATGACCCGAAGCTCGCGAGGTATAGGCCGCCACACTTAACACTCACTGGATCGTCGGGCGCTGGTCCGATTCCTCCTTCGGTCAGTGTGGAAGAGATGCGTCTCAAGCTCGAGCCCATCGCCGCGGCAACTCCTCCGCTAACGTTGTCCTTCCGGCCGCCAGAGCGATTCATGCAGACGGACATCATCGTTCTGCCGATCACTCCTCACGGGCCAATCAGAGTACTGCATGACAGACTGATCACAACCGGGCTGCCGTTCACGCGGTCGCGGTACACTTTTAGCCCACACTGCACCTTGAGCCTGTATCAATCGCTGGATCCCAAGTCGATCCGCGAGCTGCTCATGACCCGAATTCCGGAGCCGTTCGTGATAAGCGCAATTCAGCTCTATCACACGCGTGATCCGCAACCTTCACGAAAGCTCCTAGAGCTGCCCCTGACCGGTGGATCCAAGAAAGATTGAGGTCGCGTGGCGTGCGCTCTGGATGCGGCTCCTGGGCTGGATGCTACCGGGACCGAAAGAGGCGACACTACCGCCTGCGACGAATTCCGACTACAGCGTCCTGTTCATTCGCTACGAGCGCATCGGTGACATGATCATGGCAACGTCGCTAATCCGGAATATCGCAACGGTGCTACCGAGCAAAAAAGTCGATGTGCTGGCGACACCGACAACGGCTGTGGTGCTCGAAGGCAATCCATACGTCGGCAAGGTGTTGCTGCTCGAGCGCAAGTCTTTCCGCAGCTACAGCGACCTCATGAAGCGGCTGCGACGTGAGCGCTACACGGTGATGGTTGATGGGAGGATCAACAATCCACCGATCTTTACTTCCACTCCGCTGCTCATGTATGCTGGTCGAGCACGATTCCGGGTCGGCGCGCGCGGCGAACGGAAGCCGCGCATTTACAACGTGTGCGTGCCCGAATGGAATCGGGTCGATCACTACATCGAAGGGTCGAAGCGTCTCGCTGTTCCATTCGGCGTCAATCCTGATGCCGTTGATTGGCAACCTGAGATATTTCTTTCGAATGATGAACGCTCCAGCGCTGAGGAGCGGTGGAAGGAGGCGCGGGAGCTGGTAACGCCGGTTGCTGGAGTAACAGCCGGAATTACCAAGCGGTTGCTCGTCAATCTCTCGGCGTCGGAGCCGAAGCGACGCTGGCCGGACGGAAAATTCGTCGCAACGCTGCAAGGCGTGCGTGCGCGTGCGCCCAACATGCCGATCATAGTCATCGGTCTTCCGGCCGAGTGGGACAGTGTGAACAAGGTTGCGAACGAGGTGCGCGCACTGCCAGTGAAGACTCCGCAACTTCGCGATGCATTCGCGCTGGTAGGCACCTCCGACATGGTGTTCACACCGGACACCAGCATCTCACACGCGGCGTCGGCATTCCGGAAGCCGTCGCTGGTGTTGCTGAAACGCGAGCACAGGCCGTACGCGCCGTGGAATACACCCGGTGAGATCATCGCCTGGAACGAGGAACAGATCCATCAGCTGCCGCACGAGCGGGTTTCCGAGGCGCTGGACAGGTTGTTGACTGCTTTCGGGGGTTAACCGTCGCTCACGCCGATCGTCTAACGTTGGTGTAGGCTTTGTGAGATCGCGCCTTTTCACCATTAGACGGCGGTACATAATGTCCGGGAATTTCTTGCTGCGTTCGACAATTGTCGCGGTGCTGGTGCCCGTAATTTCCGGGCGTTCATACGCTCAGCATTCGTACACCCATTCTGATACAGCGTCGGCATCACATTCGACGCACGGCTCGAGCGACATGAATGGAATGGATATGAGTGGTGCGAGCGACGACTGGAAGATGATTGCCATGTCGAAGCACATGGCCTACTCTAATCCGCGCCCACTTACTGTTGCCGACTCAGCCAAAGCCGCGCATGTGATCAACGAGCTGCGCCAGGCGATTGTGAAGTACCAGGACGTCAAGGTCGCCGAGGCGGATGGCTACAAGATGTTCGCGCCACAGATCAAGAATCAGCCGCAGTACCATTTCACGAGGGGATGGAACGCAATACGGAACCAATGGGGCTTCGATCCTGCGCGCCCAACGTCGCTTCTATATAAGAAGGATGCGGAGGGACAGTTTCATTTAATCGGCGCGATGTACACCGCGTCCAAACGCACATCCGAAGACGTGCTCAACGAGCGCGTTCCGCTCAGCATCGCGCGCTGGCACCGTCACGTGAACTGGTGCATTCCCCCTCGCCGTGCAAAGGAGCGTTGGTACGAGACCAGGAACGGGCGTCCGATCTTTGGTCCGTTTGGTGTAGGGACTCGGGAAGAGTGCGAGGTGGCAAATGGGCGGTTCATACCGCAGGCGTTCGGGTGGATGCTGCACGCCAACACCTTTGCGGGGAACGATCTCAGGTCCATATGGCACGACGACCACATGGACCATGATCACGCAATGATGGGGGATCCGAAGAACCCGGATTAAGGCACTGCGGACTAACTACTAACGCGACTAACTACCAACCGCCTGCACCTGCTGCCGCTTTGGCAGAACCCAGCCGGGTCGAACGAAGTGGCAGGTGTATCCGTCTGGATAGTGCTCGAGATAATCCTGATGCTCGGGCTCCGCTTCCCAGAATGGGCCAACAGGAACGACTTCGGTCACCACTTTCCCTGGCCAGAGGCCTGAGGCGTCGACATCGGCAATTGTGTCGAGCGCGACCCGCTTCTGATCTTCACTGGTGAAAAAGATCGCCGAGCGGTAACTGGTACCGACGTCATTGCCCTGACGGTTTCGCGTCGTCGGGTCATGAATCTGAAAGAAGAACTCCAGCAACTGGCGATAGCTGATCTTCTGCGGATCGAAAATGATCTCGATCGCCTCGGCGTGGGTGCCGTGTTTGCGATACGTCGCATTGGGAAGTTCACCGCCGGTATACCCAACCCGCGTGGCGATCACGCCCGGGTAACGTCGTATAAGATCTTGCATACCCCAAAAGCAGCCACCGGCGAGCACGGCACGTTCGGTCGAAGCAGTCATGCTTTAATCCTCATTCGAAGCCTCAAATGGAAATATAGGCGGTGAGCATTAGGGGGCTGAGGGTTGCGGAGTAACTGCTACTGCGGACTGTGGACTAACGGCATTGCGGACTGCTGACTAACTGCGGATTGGGGAACTAACTGCGTACTGCGGACTAACTAACGGTCCGCAGTAGTCCGCAGCTGTTGCCTGCGACGATAAATTGTTCGCATGCCTCCACAATTCATTTATGTAATGAAAGATCTGCGCAAGGTCGTCCCGCCATCGCGGGAGATTTTGCGCGGCATCTGGCTCTCCTTTTATCCCGGCGCCAAGATTGGAGTACTCGGCGCTAACGGCGCGGGCAAGTCGTCGCTGCTCAAGATCATGGCAGGGGTCGATCACGATTTTCAGGGTGAAGCCTGGCCCCACGAAGGGACGCGCATCGGATTCCTGGCTCAGGAACCACAGCTCGATAGCTCCAGGAACGTCAAGGAAAACGTCGACCTCGCCGTCAAGCCAACTCGCGATCTCCTCAAGAAGTTCGAGGACATATCGAACAAGTTCGCCGAGCCGATGTCAGACGACGAGATGACGAAGCTGCTCGATCAACAGGCGAGAGTGCAGGAGCGGATCGACGCAATCAACGCCTGGGACATCGATCGCAAGATCGAGATCGCAATGGATGCGTTGCGGCTACCGCCCGCTGATGCTGATGTGAGCAGGTTATCGGGCGGCGAGAAACGTCGGGTCGCGCTCTGCAGAACGTTGCTCGAGGAGCCCGACATGCTGCTGCTCGATGAGCCGACGAACCATCTCGACGCGGAATCAGTTGCCTGGCTTGAGCGATATCTGGCCGAGTTTCCAGGGACGGTCGTTGCCGTAACGCACGATCGGTATTTCCTGGATAACGTCGCGGGATGGATTCTTGAGCTGGATCGAGGAGCAGGAATTCCTTACGAGGGGAACTACAGCTCCTGGCTCGAGCAGAAGCGCACCCGTCTGGCGCAGGAGGAGAAGCAGGCGTCCGCTCGGCAGCGAACTCTCGAGCGCGAGCTGGAGTGGGTTCGCATGTCACCGCGTGCCCGACAGACCAAGAGCAAGGCGCGCATCCAGAAGTACGAGGAGCTGGCTACGGCAGCGGAAGGCGAAAAGATCATGCAGAACGAGATCGTGATCCCGCCTCCTGCTCGACTCGGCAATGATGTCGTAATCGCAAATGCATTGAAGAAAGCCTACGGCGACAACGTGCTGTTCGACGATCTGTCGTTCTCGCTGCCACGTGGGGGAATCGTCGGAATCATCGGGCCCAACGGCGCGGGCAAAACAACGCTGTTCAGAATGATTGCTGGAAAGGAGAAAGGGGATGGTGGGTCGCTGATGATCGGGGACACGGTGCAGCTCGCCTATCTCGATCAGACGCGCGAGTTCAACGATGCAAACACCGTTTACAAGGAAGTAAGTGAGGGGAACGACGTCATCCAGGTTGGAAAGCGGGAGATGCAGGCGCGAGCGTACCTGGCGCAGTTCAACTTCAAGGGACCCGATCAGCAAAAGAAAGTGGGCACTCTCTCAGGCGGAGAGCGAAACAGACTTCATCTCGCGAAGTTACTAAAGTCGGGTGGGAATTTGCTGCTTCTCGATGAGCCGACGAACGATCTCGATGTCGATACTCTACGAGCGCTGGAGGAAGCGCTCGTCGATTTCCCCGGTTGTGCGGTGGTGATCTCGCACGATCGGTGGTTTCTCGATCGTATCGCCACACACATTCTCGCTTTCGAGGGGAATTCGGAGACGGTGTGGTTCGAGGGGTCTTATCGCGACTACGCTGAGGACTTCAAGAGGCGCAAAGGCGCGGATGCTGACCGGCCGCATCGTATCGCTTATAAGAGGCTCGTAAGGAAGTAGCGCCGGAATTCCGATTGCGGTCGGCGCCCGCCGTCTTGCAGGGAAACCGTCGGCGACACAGCATATGTATCCCTCCCCGTTCCTGGAGTCATCATGCGGCCACTCAGCTGGATCGGCGTGCTTCTCATCATTGCCGGCATCGCCATCGTCGCGATGCGCGGAATACCATATACCAAGAGCCGGAACGAAGTCGAGGTCGGCCCTCTGAAAGTCACTTCGCAGGAACGTGGCTGGGTGCCGCCAATTGTCGGCGTCGCGGCAATCGTGATTGGCGGCGTGCTGGTCTTCGCGGGACGAAAGCCCTCGGTCTGAGATGCTGCTCGCAGCTTTGACCTCGATCTTGCTCGGTCAGGATTCTTCGCTCGTATACGACGGCCGAGCGAAACGGGTGCACGTCGATGTCCCGCGCATCGAGACCACGGTCACGATCGATGGAAACCTCGATGAGCCAGTATGGAAGCAAGCCGCTCGACTCACCGGATTTTCTCAGTATCAGCCAGTCGACGGCCGTCCAGCCGACGAGCCCACCGAAGTTCTGGTGTGGTACGCGCCGGACGCGATCTACTTCGGGATTCGCGCTCGTGAGATACATGGCAACGTCGTGCGCGCGACCCACGCCAACCGCGACAACATCGACAGCGAAGACCATGTCCAGATTCTTCTCGACACCGACAACGCGCGACAGATCGCATTTCTGTTCGGTGTAAATCCCTACGGCGTGCAGCAGGACGGCACACGAAGCGCGCAGTTCGCGGGTGGAGCAGGCGGTCCCTCGGCTACCGGCGGAGGGTTTCGCAACATCAATCCGCTCGAGGGAACTGTCGACCTCAATCCTGATTACTTCTTCGAGTCAAAGGGCCATCTCGTCGAAGGGGGCGGATATGAGGTCGAGATCCGCATACCGTTCAAGAGTCTTCGCTACCAGGACGCGAAAGTACAAAGCTGGGGATTGCACATCCTGAGGCGGGTGCAACACACGGGCTTTCAGGACACGTGGGCGCCCGCCGTTCGTGCCAACGCAAATTTCCTGGCGCAATCGGGAACGCTGGATGGACTGCATGATTTGAGGCGCGGGCTCGTGCTCGAAGCCACACCCACAGTCGTTGCGCGTGCCGATCGCTCACCGACAATTGGCAACGGTCAGAGCTATCAGCGCAGAGGCGAGTTTGGAGGCGACGCGCGCTGGGGAATCAGGCAGAATCTCACGCTAAACGGGACGATCAATCCCGATTTCTCCCAAGTGGAAGCTGATGTCGGCCAAGTGCTACTGAACGAGCGGTTCGCGCTGTTCTATCCGGAGAAGCGGCCGTTCTTCCTCGATGGGCTGGAGCTGTTCGATACCCCCAATCAACTGATCTACACCCGCCGCATCGTCGCACCTGTAGGCGGCGTCAAGCTCACCGGGAAACTCGCGGGGACAAACATTGCTTCGATGATTGTCGGCGACGATCGACAGTACTCGTGGGCAGCCAATCACTCGCCGTTGTTCGGAGTCTCGCGCCTGCGACACGACTTTGGGTCTGGCAACACACTCGGTGCCGTGCTCACGACTCGTGAAGACGGCTCCAATTATTCGCGCGTCGCCGCTGGCGATTTCCGTTTTTATCACTCGAAACTTTACTTCGCGCAGTTCCAGGCCGCAGGCTCGTGGACGGACAGTCTGCGCACTCACCGGAAGGGATCGATCCTTCAAGGGGACTGGGACCGAACTGGGCGTGCGTGGGGCTTCCACTACACTCTCAGATCTCTCGATCCCGGGTTCAGGGCTGCGGCAGGTTTTGTGAATCGCACCGGAATCATCGAAGCCCAAGTGTTCAACAGGCTGAGTTTTTACGGAGCCCAGGGGGCGCTGGTACAGACCTACGGATCCTTTTTCCGGTGGGACCGAATCTGGAACAATGCTGGCGCGGGCCACGGGTTAGCCGAGAGCACCGAATCGATCTTGCCGAGTGCGACGATTCGCGGCGGATGGCAATTGAGCGGCGCCGTAACGCACAACTACTTCGCTTTCGACCCATCGCTGTATTCCGGGCTGACAGTTCAGCGAACGCGCGGGATGGTGTTGATCGATACAGTTGCGTTCATCATTCCTCCGCCTGAGAAGAACGAATGGGGTGGCTCTTTCAGGGTGACGACACCGACGTACCGGTTTTTCAGCGGCACGGCGAGCGTCACCGAAAGTCAGGTGCCGATTTTTCGTGAAGCTGCGCCGGGCAGCAGCTCACGAATTGACGCGACACTCGATGTCCGGCCCACGACAGCCATTCGAAGCTCGCTTCAGTTCTCGCGACTGACTATCGCGCGCAAGTCGGATGGCTCGCGGTTCTCATCCGAGACGATTCCACGCGTCAAAGTGGAATACCAGGTTAGCCCGCCGATCTTCCTGCGACTGGTCGGTCAGTACGCGGCGCGGTCCCGCTCGCCACTCCAGGATCGAAACGGGAATCCCATTCTGGTGGATGGCGTGCTCGACACGGGCAGCACGGCAAACGAGTTCTCCACCGATTGGTTGTTCAGCTACCGCCCGGTGCCGGGCACACTCTTGTACCTGGGGTACGGATCGACGCTCGAGGAGCCACGGGAATTCAGGTTCCAGAATCTGCGACGGACAAGGGACGGCTTCTTTGGGAAGATCAGCTACCTGTTCCGGCTGTGAGTACGGGGAAGCGGGAAGCGGGAACGCAGTCCCTGCTGACACACCACAGCCTGATGTGACTTACAAACTTCTTTCGTTGATCATAGCCATCCTCACGGTTTGGGCGTTGCCAGTCCGCGCCCAACGGTTCGACTCATCGACTTCGCATACCGTGGCGCCAGGTGTCGTGCATCGGCGCGTTGTCGTGAATAGCGGGCCGTGGCATGTCAACGTCCTCGAGGTAGATCTCGGACAACCTGGTGTAACCGTTCGTGTGGTGCGCGCACACGATTCCTTTGTTGGCAGAGAGACAGTCAGCTCAATGGTGAAGCGCTACAGGGGACCTGGAAAAGCGGTCGGTGCCGTCAACGGCGATTTCTTCAATATCCGATCAAGCGGCGAGAGCGAGAACAACGTCGTGATCGAAGGACAATTCTGGAAAGGACTTAGAATTACCGACTCGCCGTACGACACCTTCGATAACGCTCACTCGCAGCTCGGTGTGGAATGGAACAATCGTCCCGTCATCGATCGTTTCGAATTTGAAGGACGCTTGATTG
>DASWCI010000119.1:0-3120 GCA_036390195.1 Gemmatimonadaceae bacterium | reverse complement strand
CTTTGGGACCATTGTCGCGAAGTCGGCGGCCGCCTGGAGCACCGTGTCGGCACCTTCGCTCCGCTGCGTCTCCAACCGCTCGCTCAGCCAGGTCTGCCCGACTCGCTGCCGAGCGGTGAGCTCGGGACGCTCCTTGCGCAGCCACTCGAGGTGAACGGCTGCGTCACGTGCCGCCCTTGTTGCCTCTGCAATCCCGGAGAGACGCCGCCGCTGCTTGCGCGATATGTCGTCGCACAGCCACGGCTTGAACGCGCGCACCCAACTGCGAACCCGTCGAACTGCGACACGAAAATCGTGGACGGCGTCGTCAGCGGCAGTGAGGCCGTCGCGAAGCTCGTTCGAGAGACTGGTCAGCTTGTCGCCCGCCTGCCGCGCATCATCGAGGAGCGATATTGCGACGAGGCGAACACCACGCTCGACCGGCTCCCGCAGCATTGTCTCGTCAGCTACGATCGATTTCATACTCGTTCAGCGGCCAATGCGGCGCAGCTCGGACGGTGTGAGCAGCCAGTGCAATGTGGCGCTCCCGCCTGCGACGGTGTCGGAGAATTCGAGGAGGCAGACACTGCCTTTTTTCAGCACTACTCGCGAAGCCTTCAGTCCAGTCATGAGCCACGTCACCAGAATGCCGAGGTGCGGCTCGTGCCCGACGATCGCGACGACGTTGTCCGTGGGGTATTGCTGCAACCAGGGCACGAGAGCAGACGGCTCGTTTTCGGGCAAGAGCGCGTTAACGGTCTCAACCGGTAGATCGTTGTAAGCCTTGGCGACGATTTGCGCCGTCTGCTGCGCTCGCACCAGCGGGCTGGCGGCAATTACGTCCAACTTGTCTACCAGCTCTGCGAGACCGGCGGCGACGCGTTTCATCATTCGCTTGCCTTCTTTTGACAACGGACGGGCCGCGTCGTCTTCGCCAGTGGCGGCGACGGTCGCGGGGTTCTCCGCGGTCGCGTGTCTGATGACAAGTAACTGCATGCGCTCAGTGGGTCTGAAACTGTGAAAGATTCATGCGCGCGAGGATCTTCGCGAACCTCGCATCGCCGCGGAGTGGATCAAAAGTCTTATCCATCAGCGGCGTCGCACCGGTGAGGAGTGAGATGTCGTGAGAATCTACAGCTCGCTCGAGCGCAGTGAGTGCTTTGTCGCGTTCGCCCAGGCCCGTGTATGCAATCGCCAACGCTGCGGGACTTATGTACTGGTCTTGCTGCGGGTGCTCGAGTGAAGAGACGATAGCCTGCGCCTTGTCTCGCTGTCCCGTCGCAGCATAGACATAAGCCAGCTGGCTACGCCGCAGCGCGAGCTCGGGATCGAACGTCACCGCTGTCTCCATCTCCTTCACGGCGTTCTGTGCATCTCCGCGGCCAAGGTATGCGAACGCTATCAACGATCGGTGGATCCCGAGAGACGGCGCCAGCTCAATGCCTTTTCTCAGCTCGGCGATCGCTTCGTCGTAGCGTCGCGCGAGCGTGAGCGCGTAACCCAGAGCCGCGAAGGTAATCGGCGCAAGCGGATCGAGCTCATTCGCAGTGCGTATCTGCGCCAGACTCGAATCCATCTGACCGGTTTCATACAGCAGCTCTCCGTACCACTGGTGTGCAGTTGGGTAGCGCGGCTCGAGCGCGATGGCCGTGCGATAAGCACTTACCGCCTTTGCCCATTCCCAATTGTCACGCGCTGCTATGCCCAGCGCGGTGTGAGCTTCGGCCAGTGTGCTATCGATCGACAACGCACGTTGAGCCGCGGTACGTGCGAGCTCGAGCGCGCGCGGCGGCGGTGAATCCGTATACTCCGGAAGCAGCCCGTAAGCGATTGCCAACGCCGCATACGCTCGGCCGAAATTTGGATCCGCGGCAATCGCCTCGTTGAAGTATGACACCGCCCGTCTGAGATTTTCCGCACCCCGCGCATTCCAGAAATAGCGGCCGCGCAGATATAGATCGTACGCCTTGAGATTGTCGGTGCCGTGTTCCGCCGAGGACAGAGTCGCGGCCTGTCCGGCGAGCTTTAGCCGAAGCGCCTTGGCGATCGAGCCAGCGATGTCGTCCTGGACATCGAAGACATCCTTGGTCTTTCGCTCGTACATGTCTGACCAGAGGGCGAGTCCGTCTGCGACGTTCGTGAGCTGCGCCGTCACACGTAGCCTCTCACCCGAACGACGAACGGTTCCCTCGAGCACAGCTTGCACGTTCAGCCTTTTCCCGATGTCCTCGAGCGAAAGATCTCGCTTACCCTTGAACGCAAAGGTGGATGTCCGCGACGCAACGCGAAGTCCCGGCAGCTTGTTGAGGGCGTTCGATAACTCGTCGGTCATTCCATCGCTGAAGTATTCGTCGCGCGAATCTCCGCCGATATTCACCAGTGGGAGAACAGCGATCGAGCTGACGGCTGCATTCCGCAGACTGGCACCGCGCCCGAAAGATCCACCCGACCCGCCTCGGTACACGAGTGCGCCGATGATCAGCAGCACGGCGAGCCCGGCTGCGCCGACAACAACCGGTCGCTTTCGTGCCGCGAGTCCGCGCGCGGCTGGAATCGTGTCGAGAACCTGCACAATCTCGGATGCGGTCTGAGGCCGATCTGCAGGTCGCTTCTCGAGACACCTCCGCACCAGATTGGCGAGCGCGGGCGGGACGCTGGGACGGCGTCGCTCGATCAGCTCCGGCTTGTCACTGGCGTGCGCCGCGAGCATCGCCTGCGCGGAGCTGCGAGTGAATGGCGGCGAGCCGGTGAGCATCTCGTACGCCATGACGCCGAAAGCGTAAATGTCGGCGCGATGATCCACACCTGGATCTGCAGCTGCTTGCTCGGGAGCCATGTATGTCGGAGTGCCGATCGCGACACCGCGCGTGGTCACGTTGCCCGGCTGATCGACTCCGGTCGATGCCGTCAGCGCCTTAGCCACGCCGAAGTCTGTCACGACCGCGAAATCGTCAGTCAGCATCACGTTGTGTGGCTTGATGTCGCGGTGCACTACGCCGTGTTTGTGCGCGTACGAAAGAGCAGCAGCAACTTCCTTCAGAATGAGCACCGCTTCGTCGATAGGCAGCTCTCCCTCGCGTGCCAATCGCGCGCTAAGCGACTCGCCCTCGATGTAGGGCATCGTGAAGAAGGGAGTGCCGG
>DASWCI010000118.1:0-30287 GCA_036390195.1 Gemmatimonadaceae bacterium | reverse complement strand
CTGGAAGAAGGTGTACATTCCGCGCGGACTGACTCCCGCGCGCATCAGGTTGTTAAATCCACCTTCATCCGCCTGAACTTCATCGGTGCGACTGAATTTGGCGAATACGGCGGCGCCACCAACGTTGATTGCCGCCTGCGCTACCCCACTCTGACAGAATCCGGTCAGCGCACACAGAATCCCGACTCCAACGTTCGCGCCTTGCGCCTGCTCCATTTGTTTCACTGAGTGGCGCCGCACGACGTGCTCGATCTCGTGGCCAAGCACGCCCGCTACTTCTGACATATTGCTCGCGCGTTCCAGCACGCCGCGATTGATGTAAACGAACCCGCCGGGGAGCGCGAACGCGTTAACCTGGCTGGAATTCACGACCCGGAACTGCCAGTCGAGGTCGCTACGTGACGTGCGGCTGGCGATGCGCTGGCCCAATGAGTTCACATAGTTCTGAATCAGGGCATCCTGAACCATCGGCAGCTGAGCGTTAACCTGCTGGGCCTCCTCCTGCCCCATCTGGACTTCCTGCTGAGTAGATACGCCGCAGGCGGCGAGCAGTGCGATTGTGCCAATTGTGATTGAGATATTCCGCATCGAGTTAGCCCCCGAAAAATTGTGTTTCGCTGCCGCTCGTGCCTTCGGCGTGACTCTCCTGGGTGGCACGAATCAGACCATTTGGCGTGCCCTGGGCGGGCAAGGGACGCCACAAGGAATGGCCGGCGCGACCAACTTCGCGCCGGCCCGGCGAGGGAACTACCTGGGGACTACGACCGTGCGCTTCGCGTCGGTAAAAACCGTAAACTCCGTTCCCTTTGCAATCACAGCCGAGAGGCCCTTTTTCGTTGCGCCAATCCCGAGCGTGAGAACAGCAAGCGCTGTCGCTTGGCCCTGCCTCTTCTTTCCGACCGCCTTCTTGGTCCCGCGCAGCGGAATCCTGGTCCCGTCGACAGCCCGTACCGAGGTGACCTGGACGGTTACCGTGCCGGGATTTCCGCCGGCGCTGCGGCGAGCAACGTGCGCCACAGTGCCACGTACCGGTGTTCCCTGTGCGATGAGAACGTGCCCGAACTCCGAATAATCAGAAGTCAGGTGAAACGAGACCTCCTGTCCCTGATTGACCGAAGCGCTTGAAAGATCTTCATCGATCGCGACGGTCAGTGGCGTACCGGCAGGTATCACTACGGGCATTTCGGTACGCGAGTTGGCGGCCGCGGCCGCACGCTGGTCGGCTCGCGTCGATTGACCCAGTAGCGGAACAGCCGACAGCGTCGCGGCGAGCAGCGTGACCAAGCGGTAAGAGCACCTCATGACTTCTTCCCCCAAAAGTTATGACCGCGGACGTCGCGGCCTCATCATTTGAGGTCAAAGAGAGTGCCATCATCTACTGACCCGCTTCCCAGCAGATGACCGGAGCCTTACTTGTTGTTCGAAAGCGTGCGGCCGATACTCCCGCAGGGGCTCGACAAGTCGCGTATCAAGCCGCTGGCGCACGCCCGCTCGCCCCATCACTTTTTACGTCTCGTCACCGGACCCACCTATGGCCGACTTCACCAAGGAATGGATCGAGCATCTCAAGAAGCAGATCTCGGGACGCATGAACATCGTCGCCGACAAGATGGATCCGCAAACCTACGATGAGCTTGTGACCGACCTGGCGTGGTTCACCTTCCGTTTCGCGCGCGACCCCGATACGAAAATGAGGAAAGTTTTTCGGTAAAACCCCCGTCCTGACGGCATTAGATTCGCCGTAGAGTCCCCCTCAGCACGGCAACGCGTTGGGGAGCCGATGGCGAAATGTGAAGTCTGCGGCAACGATTACGACAAATCGTTCACCGTCACCATGAAGGGTAAAGCTCACATATTCGACTCGTTCGAATGCGCCATTCACTCCCTGGCGCCAAAGTGCACACACTGCGGGTGCAGGATCGTCGGTCACGGCGTCGAAAGTAACGGCACCTTCTTCTGTTGTGCGAGCTGCGCCGAGATGTCTGGCGTGAAAGGACTCGAGGACCGCGTCTAGAATCGAGAGCGAGGAAAGCAACGTGAAGTGGAAGAGTCGACGCGATCCAAACGGAAAGATTGGCGACGAGCGCGTTCGCACCAAGTTCGCGTGGTTTCCAGTCGAAGCCGATGACGGCTACACCTACTGGCTCACGCCCGTCGTCGTCCACGAGCAGCTCCTTCCCAAAGTCTCGCGGGGCGGCTTCGAAGACGACGAGCAGGATTGGCAAGTCGTCGAAGCAAAGCCCGTCGCTGGCGGAAAGAAGGATCGGAAGAAGTAAGCGCCTCCATAACCAGTTCCCTCCGCGCGAACACTCCGCACTCTAAACCGTTTGGCACTGACGATAGATCTCAACGCCGATCTGGGAGAAGGCTTCGGGCAGTCACGAGCCGCACTCGACGAAGCGCTCCTGAACCTCGTGTCCTCTGCCAACATCGCCTGCGGATTTCACGCCGGCGACGCAATCACAATGAGGGATACGGTGCGAGCCGCCTCGGCACGGGGTGTTACAATTGGTGCGCATCCTTCCTATCCCGACATTCCGGGATTCGGCAGACGTGAGCTCGGGCTCTCACCGAAAGAGATTTCGCGTCATGTAGCGTATCAGGTGCATACTCTGCGCGACGTTTGCGGCAGTGAAAGGGCGAAACTCTCTTACGTCAAACCGCACGGCGCACTTTACAACCGGGCTGCTCGAGATCCAGAGGCCGCCAACGCCGTGGCAAAAGGGATTCGCGACGTCGAAGCATCGCTCACCTTACTTGGACTGGCCGACAGCGAAATGGCCCGCGCGGCAGATCGCGCCGGGATCGCCTTTGCGAGCGAAGCCTTCGTCGATCGAGCATACAAGCCCGATGGGACTCTCGTACCTCGTAACGAGCCCGGAGCGGTGATCAGCGATGTGAAGAGGACCGCGCAGCGTGCGGTGATGCTGGTCAAAGGACAAACCATCACCGCCGACGACGGCTCGGAGCTCCACATCTTGGCGCAGTCGCTTTGTGTGCACGGTGACAACGCAGAAGCGGCCGCGATCCTGGGCGCGCTGAGGGCTCGACTCAAAGAAGCCGGCGTCGTCATCGCGCCTTTCGCCGCTTGAGCCACGCCCAGCTTCGCGCACATCCACTCGGCGATTCCGCCGTCACTATCGCGTTTGGCGTAGAGCGCACCTCAGAGCTCCTCGGTCGGATTCATTCTGCGGCGCGTTCACTGGAGGCGGCAAACGTTCCGCACGTTCAGGACATCGTTCCGGCATATCTCGCACTGACGGTGTTCTACGATTCGCTTCACACCTCTTACGACGAGATGGCGGCGACGCTGATCGAAACGTGCCAACGTCAAACGCGAGCGATCGCAAAAGCGCCGGTGCCGAGCGAGCACCGAATTGCGGTCAGCTACGATGGCGTAGATCTCGAGTGGGTTAGCTCGTCCACAGGTCTGTCGGTCGAGGAAGTGATCGCGCGGCATACCAGCAGGAGCTACACGGTAGACTTGCTGGGCTTCGTACCCGGGTTTGCGTATCTCAGCGAGCTCGACCCGTCGCTACACCTTCCGCGGCGCGCTCAGCCCCGACCGCGGGTTGCGGCCGGCAGCGTTGCAATCGCTGCCGCGCAGACGGCTGTCTACCCTCTCGACACTCCGGGCGGATGGCACATTATCGGTCGCACGGATACCGCGATGTTCGACCCGGCTCGCGATCCGCCCGCCCTGCTTTTCCCCGGCGACAGGGTTCTGTTCGAGCGCATTGAATGATCGCGATTACTAGAGCGCCACCATACCTGACCGTGCAGGATGGCGGGCGAAGGCATTCGCGCTCCTCCGGGGTTCCTCCCGGGGGCGCGATGGATCGCTTTGCACTCGAGGCCACGAACGCAATGGTTGGGAATTCACTCGATGCAGCGGGCTTTGAGTGGGCCCTCGGCGGTGGCAGTGTTCGTTTCGAGCGCGACTGCGCTTTTGCTATCGGGGGCGCGACTGCGCGCGCAACGCTTTCAGGTAGAGTAGTCGCCCCATGCACGACCACCTATGCGCGAGCCGGCGACGAGCTTTCGATCGACCAAATCATCACCGGCCGCTTCCTCTACCTCGCATGCGACGGCGGGGTCGATGTTCCGTTGCTGCTCGGAAGCCGCTCCACTTATCTCCCGGGCCGCTTCGGCGGGCACCAGGGGCGATCGGTGAAAAGCGGAGACACGGTTCCGCTGGGCCAACCAAAGGCCGAACCGCCGGCTGAGGGATTTCACTGCGCTGCGGATTTGATGCCGCGCTATGATACGGGAGTCGTTCACGCGACCCGAGGCACGCAAGAGGACTTGTTCGACGAATCGGCCTGGCTGACTCTGAGCGAAAGCGACTACAGGGTCTCCGCCGCGTCGGATCGCACGGGTTACAAACTCGAGGGACCTGCGCTTTCGAATCGATCGGGCACTCTTCCCTCCGAGGCCGGCTGCCCGGGCGCAATCCAGGTTACAGGAGACGGTCTTCCGATCGCCCTGATGGCTGACGCGCCCACGGTGGGCGGATACCCGAAGATTGCCGTCGTCAGCGAGGCAGATCTTCCAATCCTCGCTCAGCGCCGCCCGGGTGAGACAGTCCGCTTCGTGCTGATACCGATCGAGCAAAGCCAGCGCGCTCTCAAGCGCCGAGCGTCGGATCTCGACACTATCAGACTCTTGGCAACCCGATCCGCCAGCAGATAAAGCGCGTCCCCAGAGGAAAAGCGGCCCAAGTCGCAGCGACAAGCCTTGGCCAAGTTCCGGCGCGGCTTCTGCAGGTGAAGTCTTTGGGTCGCCGCTTATCAATGCGGCTCAACAACTGTTGGGGGATGTGTCTATGGAACGAAGTGACAGCGAAAGCATCAACCCGAGTGTCGCGGCAGATGAAACTACCTTCGGCAGCGGAGTATCCGGCCGTGTGAAGAGTGTCGCTTCCACGGTCAAGGAAAAAGCTTCGAACATACCGGCGATGCTTGCCGACGGACTCGAGGCCGGCGCAGAGGCGCTGCGTCACCGCCGACCGGCAACGAGTGAGACGACGGCCGGATCATCGGTCGCGGTCGCGAACGATTCCGGTATCGCCGCCGTCACCGATACGCTTGCGAGCGGAATGCAGTCCAGCGCCGACTGGCTTCGTGATGCCGATCTGGACAAACTGAAGGCAGGTGTCGAGAAGCAGGTCAAGGAACATCCGGCCCGGTCACTTCTCGTCGCCCTCGGTGCCGGCTATCTGATCGGAAAGGCCTTCCGGCGGTAGCGATGAAAATTGCGAGCGCAGCGCAAACTCATCGTGGAGTCGGGCAGCTCCTCCGCGAAGTCGCGCACGACGGAGCGCATCTGGCGCGCCAGGAAGTAAACCTCGCGCGCATCGAGTTCGCTCAGATCGCGCGCGACATCGGGAAAGGCACCGTGTTCGCGGTTGCTGCGGCGATGCTGGGACTGCTGACAGTGCAAATGCTCGTCTTC
The DNA here is from genome assembly GCA_036390195.1 of Gemmatimonadaceae bacterium. GTDB lineage: Bacteria > Gemmatimonadota > Gemmatimonadetes > Gemmatimonadales > Gemmatimonadaceae > UBA4720. Next base: position 24,833 of record DASWCI010000118.1, on the reverse strand, counting down.
GGTTTTGCTTTGCTCATGGGCGATGCGCTTTTCCGCGGGCATTACTGGATCGCGGCGTTCATCCTGACTGCAATTCTGGGCGGAGTCGCGTTTTATCTCCTGAAACGCGGGACGGCGCTCCTTTCGCCGAAGAATATCAAACCCGAGCAGACATTGGCCACGTTACGGAGACACAAGGATGGCTGAGACTATGACGGAAGTTCGAGCAGACATCGAGCAGACTCGGGCGCGCATGTCGGACGCGATTTCCGAGCTCGAGAGGAAAGTCGACCTGACCCAAAAGATTCGGGAGTATCCGTGGGCTGCGGTCGGAGTTGCGTTTGGCGCAGGTATCGCCTTGAGCGCATCCCGGGCCGACGTCAAAGCAGCGAAGGTGACCGCCGACGCGACCAAGGAAACCAGCAGCAAGCTCGGCGGAGCACTGGATGCCGTCGTCGCGGCACTTATCGCGGGTGTTGCCGAGGCGTTTCATTCCCGAATCGACGGAATGGTTAACGAAGTAGTGACGTCGATTCGCGGGTCATCGCCCCCAATCAGGACCATCGGAATCGCCGACAGAGCAACAGACGTACCCATAAGGGCGGATTGAGCCAGCCAACGGCGATCGGCGCAGAAACGATTGAGCTTGCGCTGATCGCCACCAGCTTCTAAATCCGTGGTGCTCGCGTGCGGGCCAATCCGGTCCCGCTCTCGCCCACCCGGAGGCAATGCTGTTTCCCCGCATACGTGTTGGAGAAGCTTTCATTGTCGCACTGCTGCTCGTCGCACTCGACCAGGCACTTGCGCGCCCACACCTCGTTGCCGCACAGGCGACGAAGCAGCGGGTGCCGTTTCGAGTACCGTCGGAAGCCGAATTAAAGGATAGCGTTTACCGCGCCTCGGCGTTGCGCGGGCGAGCAATTCTTCTGGCAACGCGTGACAGCCTTCCGCACAACGTCGGCAACTCACTTCGCTGCGCGAGCTGTCACATCGACGGCGGCTTGCGTCGCGACGCGATGCCGTGGGTCGGGAGCTACGCGAGATTTCCGCAGTACCGCCCGAGAAGCGGGAAAGTTGATCTCATCGAGGACAGAATCAACGACTGCTTCCGACGGAGCATGAATGGCAGAGCGCTCGCCCCCACAGGCAGGGACATGCGCGACATTGTCACTTATTTCGCATTCCTCTCGGGCGGAATTCCCGTCGGTGCCGAGATGGAGGGCCAGGGCTTTCCGCGACTGCAGGCGATTAAAGGAGATGCAGGCCGTGGCGCCGCGGTTTTCAAGTCGACGTGCGTGCGCTGTCACGGAGCAAATGGCCAGGGCACTCAGCTCGCGCCTCCTCTGTGGGGCCCACGCTCTTACAACGTCGGAGCTGGAATGGCGAGGATCAACACTGCCGCATCATTCATCCACGCTCTCATGCCGATCGATCGCGCGCAAATTCTCACTCCGCAGCAGGCGTTCGACGTGGCAACGTATATCAACACCCGCCCGCGCCCCGATTTCCCAGCGAAGGCGCGCGACTGGCCGCGCGGCGGAAAACCGGCCGATGCAGACTATCACGTTCTACCCACCATTCCACAGGAGAAATCACGATGAGCGAAGGATCACCCCCGAAGCGCAGAGAATTCCTCGGACGACTCGCTGCAGGCGCAGTAGCACTTGGACTCACGGGCTCCATCCCGAGCGCTTTGGCCGCCGACCGCAGGATTCGCCACGACTTGAAGCCCAGCGACAAATGGCTCACCGCGATAACCGGTAAGCACCGTCAGTTCTTTGACATGCCTAACCACGAAAATGGGATGGGGCTGCTGCACGTTCGGAATTATCTCAACGCGATGCGCGACACGTATCACGTCACGCATCCTGACGTCACCGCTGTCGTCGGATTGTATGGAATGACGACGATGCTCGGGTTCAATGATGCGATGTGGCAGAAGTACGGACTCGCCAATCCGCTCAAGGTGATGGACGCCTCGAAAGTCGCGGCGACCAGCAACGTTTTCTACAACGCGCCCGGCGGCGGCGCGGCGCTCTCGCTGTCAGGGGCGCCGATTCCGATTCCTGCCGATTCCTCCATCTCGGCGCTACAACAGCGTGGTGCAGTGTTCATCCTCTGCAACAACGCGTTCAACGTCTGGATGGGACTGCTTGGCGGCGACAAGTCAGTTGATTTCCGAAAGGAGTTCGAAGCCAATATGCTGCCGGGTGTTTACCTGGTGCCCGCTATGGTGGTTGCCGTCAACCAGGCCCAAATGCACGGGTGCACCTATATGTACTTGTGACCTTTTGGTTACCCGAACACACCCCGCAAGCTTCGCGATCGGCTTTCGCCGTTAACATCCGCCCTGGTGGCGCGTCTCTCAAGCTGAACGGTGCGCGAGTGCGCCCACCCGAAAACGGATCCTCGAACAGAGGAAGGAGAAAAGAGATGTCGAATGCGAAGCTTGCGGCGTTCGCGGCCGCTTTGGTTCTGGCAGTCAGCTCACAGGCGTCGGCGCAGTCCGCTCAGGCCCAGCTGAAGGCCCCACCGCATATGACGCGAGCAAGACTCGTTGCCTGGTGCAAGAGTCATCCGAACGCAGTCGCTGACTGCAAGGAAGTTCGCGCCGATACGAAGGAAGTCCGCTCGGATCGCAGAGAAGTTCGCGGCGATCGTAGAGAGGTAAGGGCGGACATCAAAGCAGGCGACAAGAAGGAAGCCAAGCAGGACGCGAGGGAGCTCAAGGCGGATCGCAAGGATCTGCGTCGGGATCGTAAAGACAGACGCCACGATGTGCGTGACCTCCGCAAGGACACGGACAGATAAATCGAGCTCGCTACGACCAAACGCCCGCCGGTGGTTAAGTCTACCGGCGGGCGTTTCGCATTCGGGTGGCTTCGCTCAGCGTGCGGGCGCGAGCGTCGGCGCACTCGCAGCCTTGAGATAGCGGGCGAGAAAGGCGTCGGTCACCTGCCTTACGAGTCGTGCACTCGCGCCGTTATACATCGCTCCGTGCCGCCCGGGCGGATAGACGCGCAACTCGGCATCCCTTCCCGCGTTTGTCAGCGCCGTCAGTAATTGCATCGTGTTCTGCGGATGAACGTTGTCGTCCATCATCGAGTGGATCAGAAGAAGATGGCCGCGCATTTTGGCGGCCTGTTCGATCGGCGCACTTTCGACGTAACCCTTCAGGTTGTCACCAAGCAGGCCCATGTACCGCTCGGTGTAAATCGTGTCGTACAGGCGCCAGTCTCCCACCGCCGAGTTCGCCACTCCGACCGGGAATAGCTCCGGATACATCTCCATGGTGTACACGGTGCTGTATCCACCGTAGCTCGTGCCGATTATCGCGGCGCGATTCGGATCGACGTACGTCTGCCGCGCGAGATATCGAGCTGCTTCGGCGAAATCCAGCGCTTCGTATTTCCCGAGCTGCTTGTAAACGACCTTCATGAAGCTGCTGCCGTAATTGTTGGTGCCGCGATTGTTCAGGCCGATGATGACATAACCTTCCTGTGCCAGCCACTGCTGCCACCCGCTGAACGCAAACTGGTCGTATACCTGTTGCGATCCTGGACCGCCGTAAATGTCAAAGATGACCGGGTAGCGCTTATTGGGATCGAACGGAACAGGCTTGATCATGCTGCCGTCGAGACGAGCGCCGTCGGACGTCGTAAAGGAAAAGGTCTCAACGGGCGAATAAGCGTGCGTCTCGAGCCATTTCATTGTCGCAGCGTTGTTCTCCAACGTACGAAGCTTCTGGCCGGAGGCGGCCCAGATCTCGACCTGCGTTGGCTGACGCAGCGAGGAGTAATTGTCGAGAAAGTAGGTCGCTGTCGGCGCCATGTTGATGTGGTGATTTCCTTCCGCCGTCGTAATCCGGCGCTCGCCACTACCGTCGAACCGGATCGAGTACAGCTGCCGTTGCAGCGGAGAGGCTTCAGTTGACGCGTAGTAGACCGTCTGGTTTTTTGCGTCGCTGCCTTCGACGCGTGTCACGCTCCAGCTTCCGCGTGTTACCTGATTAACGAGCTTGCCTGAATAGTCGTAACGGTACAGATGCTGGAACCCGTCGCGATCAGATAGCCAGAAGAACTCGTGCGAGTCAGACGGAAACGTCATCATGTCGTCGACGCCCGCGTAGAAATCGTAGACGTCGATCCAGGTCTTGGAAGTCTCGGTCATGACTTCTCGACGCCCGCCTGAGTTTACGTCGAAGAAAAAGAGTTTCACCACGTTCTGCGGACGGTTGAGCGTGATCACCGCGAGCGTGTCGGGTCTGCTCGTCCAGTAAATACGCGGGACGTAGAACTCTCCTTTCTCGCCTGTATCCAGCCACGTGTTCTTTCCGGTGGCTATGTTCACGACGCCGATGCGCACCGTGGCGTTCGTGTCACCAACCTGTGGAATGCGGAGCCTCTCCCATTCCTGATGAAGCCCGGAGTAATCGGACAGCTGTATTTCCGGCTCGGCCGAATCATTGAGCTGCCAGTATGCGATGTAGCGACTGTCGGGCGACCATTTCCATGCCTGGGCCATGCCGAACTCTTCCTCGTATACCCAGTCGAAGTGACCGTTGTAGACATGCTCCGATGCATCGCGGGTGAGTCGCTTTTCCTGGTGCGTGGAGAGATTCGTAACGTAGATGTCACCGTCGCGCTCGAAGCCCAGCATTGCGCCACTCGGTGACAGCTCGCCGGTTCTAGCGCCTTTGGTTGCCAGCTGGATGGAGCGATCGGCAAGCGAGTAGATGTAGAAATCGGAGATTCCGGAGCGGCGAAAGATCGGCCGAAAGTTGGATTGAAAGACGAGGTGCTTCGAATCCTGCGCCCACTGGAACGAATCGTAACTGAACGGCTGGGTCGTACCAGGAAAAGTGAGACCGGTACTCGTGAAAAGGACCGTGTCCTTGCCGGTGGGCGGGTCGTAAGCGCGTATCACGGGTGCGCCAGTGCGCGAATCCCGGTCGGTGTAGGAGAAGCGCCTACCTGCTTCTATCCAGTTGACGTTTCGCGGGCCCTGACGTCCGATGAGGATGCCACTTGCCTGAAAGGCTTCGTCCATGGTTGCGAATCGCTGCTTCTCCTGGGCAGGCGCAACGAGTGGCAGACAAATGACGAGCGCGACGAAACAGAGCCTCGAAAGTTCTTTCATTCTCGATTCGTTGGCGAACCAGGTCCGAGAAAACGCGAAGAGCGCAGTCAGGCGCTTCGCTTGTTACGGGGGTCCGCCATCTGCTCCTCGCACTTCCGACAGTAGATCACTCCACGGAACGTACAGATAATGCAGATGAAGGTGCCGCAATGCGTGCACGGATAGCCTTCGGACGCGCGCTCCTCATTGCTGCAGGAGCGGCAAATCATCGCGTCGCGTTCGCGGAGGATCTGGCGCATTCAGATGGTTTGGGACGGAGCGTTGGGGATGGTCGGAGCGCGGCTCCGGATCGCTGAATCTATATCACGGGCCGCATTTGACAACGCGCCTCGCGGCCTGAAGCAGCGTCGAAAGTCGATCAGGTCCGGCCTCCTCCCAACCGGGCGGCACTGGTGCGAGGCGTCGCTTCTCTCCCTCACTCTCGAAGCAGAGCCATCCGTTGCTGTATTCGCTCGCGACTTCCACGTTTCGTCGGAACGGGCTCTTGCGCCGCTCCGGCGTGCGACGCCTGTCGGCAAAGCCGTGAAGTTCTTCACCCCGGGCGGCTGCTGCCGCGCGACGGTCGACCTTGCGTCTTTCGGCTGCCGCCGGAGTCACCAGCCAAACCTCCCACCGCTTGCCCGTCGAATCGAGAAACGTCCGATAACTCACGCCGATCCTCCGTCGCCGGTTTCTGCGCCAAGGTCGAGCTGACGAGTTTCTGATTTGCAGGGCGGGTGCCAGAAAGCTTCTAATTCACTCCGTTTAACAACGAATTCTTCGCTCGGAAACGTACGTATTTTGAGAATTACGCGCGTTATCGCGCATCGAGTTTTCTGCCGGTATCCAAGCGATCAAAGTTGAGCAGCGCGTTGAACACCAGGAAATAGCTGCCGATCGTTTCGCCACGCCACATGGGGTTATTGGCGAAGAGAACGACGTGTCCCTTGCCTAGCGGGACATCTACGACCACCGGTCGCTGAGCGACGTCATTGCCATCCAGCAATCCAGACGCGAGCAGCTCGCGCTGATCCGCAAATCGGAGCACCACTCGCGGTCTCAGTGGGGGTGGAATGATCGTTAGCGGATTGCGAAGCTGCTCGTCCGTCACAGGGGCGGCCTGCCACGGTTGCAACGGCCTCCGCTGCGGGACGTCGTTGCGCGGATCGAGCGGGAACCTTCCCTGCGGCACATCCACATCTTCAGCGGTACCACGTCCGGTTGCACGTTCGGTCACCGAATCCGGGAATCTGCCCCCGCGAGTGCCGAGGACGTTCGTGATGCTGAAGCTCGATCCGTCGTCACTGTACACCGCGAGGCTGTCGCGGATGCCGTACGCGAGCGGACTCGCATCGTCCAATACCCTCGTCCGAAGTAGACTTCCCACCACGTGCAGTCGCGGCGGATGGTTAACCGAGACGCCGTTGGCGAGACCAAAGGTGACGGCCATCTCGGCGGTGTTCTCGACAGTAAGGAGCACCCCGCCATTCTTCACGAAGGCGGTGAGATTGTCGACGCCCTTCATGCCGAGACCTGGACGAATGTCGTCCGTCTCATCGACGTCCATGTTTGGCGTGAGCTCGGTCTTCTTCCAAGGCATGGGGTTTCGCCACATCGGCAATCCTGCGACGATCGACTGCGGCCCGCCTCCCCCCGGAGGGAAGATGATTACATCGTACTTCGCGTTGAGATTCGGATCCGCTGCAGCATCCTGGGTGCTAATGTAGGAGTAGGGAATGTGCTGAAAATCGAACGCTTGGCGCCACCATCCCTCGGTCTGCGTACTGAGCCAGGTGTGCATTATCGCAACGCGTGGCGCCCGCGCTGGGTGCATAGGCACAGTAGGCGCGCCGGACAGCGCGAATGCCCTGATTCCCAACTCCCGCGCGACCTTGTCGAAATCGGCCGATGAAATGCGCCGGACAACGAATGAGCCCCGCCCAAACTTCTGCCCTGCGCCATCGAATGGCTGCTCCGCGATTTGCACGTCTGCGTCCTTGAGTCGGTAACGCAGGGTCGCGAGCGCGTTGTCGGCGTTGTTATTGATGGCGAGAACGCTTCCGCTTCCGGTCACACCGCCTGGTGCTTTGATTTCGCCGCTCACCGATTCCATCGGTACGGCCAGCACCTTGGAATCGGTCACACGGACAGAGTGCACTGCAAAGCTTTCCGGAAAAGTCCAACCCGTGTCGTCGTAGGGCGTTCGCTGCGGATCGTCCGGGCTCCAGTACTGATAATCGAGCAAAGCGTCAGCGATTCGAGAATAAGGCTGGTCCATCCGGATGATATAGCTTCCTGCCGGAAACTGACGCAGCGCCGTCCGCTGGACCGACAGCGGCAACGTATCGAACGGAGTGGTCTGCGGCCTGACCGAGTCGGGAACGCGCGTGCTGTCCGCGCGCCTCAGGCTGTCCGCGACGCGTGTGCTATCGGCGCGGCTGACGGTGTCACCGGGACGAACGCGTGACGGAACGGGTGCACTGGGCGTTGGCCGTGGCCGGGGTATTGGAACCATCGCGCTGAAGGGCGCAGTCGCACGCGAGATTTCGACGTGCTGCTTTTGAAGAATTCGGAGCAGCTCCGCTTGCGCACCCGGGCGTCTGTCGTCGGCCGGAAAGATGTAGGCGGCCGGGCCTTCTTCTCTCGCCTTGAGAATCGAGCGTTTGCTTTTCTCGTAGAAGTTTTCCAGGAACTGCTGTCGGTTGTTCGCGAAATAGCTCAGCGACACGAGCAAGCCAGTCTGCTCGTAATTGTTGTTGTTGCGGAGCGACCACTTCACTTTCGGGAGTGGCGGATTTTGCCGGTACCACGTGCGCGAAGTCTCATTCGGTGACAATGTGCGCTCGACCGTTTCGGCGGTTCCTCCGTTCCCGAAGGTCTCGTAGAGACGGCTGATTCCATTGTGTGTCGCGGCCATGAACATGAGGTAGCCGGGCGACCAGGTATCGAAGTTCCCATGCGTAAAAACGCCCGGCATCCCCAGCCGCGTCATCTCCTGCACGTTATTCCAGCCGAGTAGCTGCCACTCATTGGTGAGGAGAGGGTCCAGCCACGCGTTGTACGGCCCGTCGCCTACCGTGTTGTCGTAAAGGTAAGGAACTGATTCGTGCAGATCGTGCAGCACCTGCGCCTTCCAGTCCAGGTAGGTGTCGAGCACGTTCTGAGACAGTTTGAGCGTGAGCGCCATCGCGTCGCGGTTGTTGTCATGGGCGACGTAGTGACCCCAATACATGAGGGGCGGCGCGGTTTGTCCGGGATGCGCCATCCGCCAGCGAAAGAGGTCCACCTGACGGTCGCGGCCATCGACCTCGACAACCGGCGTGATGAGCGTAATGAGACGATCGCGGATGTTCTTGATGTAGGGGCTCTCATCGACCGCCAGCCGATAAGCCAGCTCCATCAGTGCGGTTGGCGCGCCCGATTCCGGTGAGTGGATCGTACCGGTTATGTAATAGATCGGTGTTGCCTGCGTGACGAGTCGCGCGGCTTCCGCATCGTCCATGTTGATCAACCGCGGATCAGCGAGCTTGGAAAGAGTCGCTTTGTTCGCCTCGAGATTCGCCATCAGCGAGTCCGAAGCCACTGCCACCGCGATCATTTCCCTTCCCTCTTCCGTCGTTCCGATCGAGTACACTCTGACTCTCGGAGTCGCTTTGGCGAGCATCCGCATGTACGTGTAAACTTCCTTCGAGTACGGCAGATTATTGCGCGCGCCAGCGATATCTCCGAGGACCGCCTTTGGAGTCGGCACTGTTGACGAAGCGGGCAGATAGTCGACGAGTGAGGAGAGAAAGAACGGCTCCGTCGTGTACTCGCGGATCTTGCGGGTGTACTCTTCGTCGATCGGCTGATTGGGATCGCGCCCGGGACGTGTAGCCGAGGGCGGCAGATTCAGCGAAGCGCTCGCGAGCGGACGCGCCGTGGTCTGGGCGTGTAGGGGTGTCAGCGCGCTAACCAGGAGCGCGGCCACAGATGCGACTGCACGTACTGAGGGCGTCATTTTTTTGGCGTCCGGGTAAGAATCACGATTGGCGGGCGACGTTTATTTGAGCTCGATCTTGCCGATCCGGCTTATGCCGCTCAGAGCTAGCCACAGACGATTTCGCGTGCTGTCGACCGACATGTTGCGAACGATCGATCCTGGAGTCGGGATCTTGATCGTCTCTGCTTTCTCGGTCTTTCGATCGAACGCTATGATAGTTCCAGAGCGCGCTTCGTCGTAGAATATCCGTCCGTCGGGGGCGATCGCGATCCCGTAAGGCGCGGACGTCGTGCCGCCCGGCGACAGCCATTCCTTGAAAGCGCCGGTTTTCGGATTGTATGACCCGAGATAGCCACGCGCAAAATCGCTGTACCACACCATTCCGGTTTCATCGACGACGAGTCGACGCGGACGGGCGCCAGCCGCGGGGAGCGTTATCTCGCGAAGCTCTCCGCTTTCGCCATCGATATGCCCGAGTTTGTTGCTTCCGAATAACGCGACCCAGATCGAGCCGTCAGGCGCATTGACCATTCCGTACGGCAGCGCACGATTCGTAGGTACCGTCCACACTTTCGCGTCGCGTGTTCGCGGATCGAAACGGCCGTACATGTTGCTCTGCTGAACCGTGAACCAGATCATTCCCTTTCGAACCAGCGGAGTATGTGGATCGCGCGCAGCCGCAGGGAGTGAGTACTCCTCGATAGCTCCCGTCTTGGGATCGAGTCGGCCCAGCTTTGCAATCCGTTGGGCCGTGTACCAGACGCTTCCGTCCTGAGCCACGACAATTCCGTGCGGTCCAGAACCAGGAGTGGGCGTCGCGTAGTCGGTGATCTTGCCCGAAGCTGGATCTAGCCGCCCAATGAAACTGTTCTGCTGATCCGTGTACCAGACGATCCCGTCCTTGCCCACAGCGGGATCGTGTGGGAAGGCCCGGTCGCGAGGGATCTGATATTCGACGACTGCGAGCGGCGAGGCCGCAACGCAAATCAATCCGAGCGCAGGAAGCAACGTAGTTAGACTGCGAGTATACGAGGTCACGGTACTACCCTCCGGCGGTGCGTTTCCAAATCTATGCACGCGTACGCGGTAAACCGCCAGCAGCTTCGCGGGGTCTGCATCCCCGCGTAGCTGGCATCCACAAAACCGAAGCAGGGAGCCGCGAGCTACTGTACTGAAGCTGTTTAGCTACAAGCTTCCATAGAGGCGTTCGAGACACGGCCGAAACTGGTTTCGCGGACTCCACACGCCGCCGGAAAAGCTTGCGGCTAATAGGCTGCCAAGCTTGGAGCTCCCCGCTTCAGTTCTGTGGATGCCAGCTACACGCACGAGACATTCCCCCGCAACGAACTTGCCGAGTGACGGGTTGTCGAACTCTTACTTGGCCAATAACTTCTGAAACTCTCCCGGAGAGATGGCCGAGAGGCTGAAGGCACCGGTTTGCTAAACCGGCATACGCGGAAACGCGTATCGAGGGTTCGAATCCCTCTCTCTCCGCTCGGCGGGTCCGCGCGTCCAGTGTGGACCCGCTTTTCATTCTCGATTCCACATGCCCGACTCGCTCGCCACACCAACAAAACCTCGCCTTCGCTTCGCACCTTCGCCAACGGGATATCTCCACGTTGGCGGCGCCCGCACCGCTCTTTACAACTGGCTCTACGCCCGGAAGTTCGACGGTGAGTTCCTGCTTCGCATCGAGGACACCGACAAGGCGAGAAGTACGGAAGAGAGCACTCGCGCGATTTTCGAGGGCCTTCAGTGGCTCGGATTAAACTGGGACGATGGCGTCGTCTATCAGGGCGCCAATCTGGCGCGTCATCAGGCCGACGCTCGCAAGCTGCTTGAAATCGGGGCAGCCTACCGCTGCTTCTGCACGCCAGCCGAGCTCGAGGAGCGGCGCCGCGAGGCGGAAGCGCGTAAGGAAGCGTTCAAGTACGATCGCCGTTGTGATCGCCTTCCGTCTGAAGAGATTGAGCGGAGAGTCGCCGCCGGAATGCCGTACGTCATCCGCTTTCGCGTGCCCGATGGCACCACCGAGTGGGTTGACATGGTTCACGAGCGCATCGCTTTCCCGAACAAAGATATCGACGACCTTGTCATTCTGCGCTCGGACGCGACTCCGATCTATAACCTCGCCGTGGTCTCGGACGACATCGCGATGGGAATCAACATCGTGATGCGCGGCGACGACCACATATCCAACACGCCGAAGCAGATTCTTCTGTACCGCGCGCTCGGTGCAGCGCTCCCGACCTTCGCGCACCTGCCGATGATTCATGGCCTCGATGGAAAAAAATTGAGCAAGCGACACGGCGCGACTGCAGTTGGAGATTATCAGCACTACGGCCTTCTTCCCGGCGCGATGCTCAATTTTCTCGCTCTCCTTGGCTGGTCACCGGGCGGCGACCGCGAGATCATGACCGTTCCGGAAATGATCGAGCTGTTCAGCGTCGATGGCCTCCAGAAGAAAGCGGCCATCTTCGATCCGAAGAAGCTCGAGTGGATGAACGGGCAGCATTTATCCATGGTCCCACTCGAGGAGCTGGAGCCGCGCGTTACGCCCGCTATCGTGACCGCGCGCCTCGCGACCGAAGAAGAGCTTGTGGAGCGCCGCGATTGGTACCTGCGGCTCCTCGATCTGCTGCGCGTGCGCTCGCGCACGATTGACGACATTGTGCGGCAAGCCGGGCCTTACTTCCTCGACGACATCGAGTACGATCCGGCGGCGGTCGCCAAGAACTGGAAAGATCCAGCTGAGGCCTCATCGCTCCTTCGGGCAACTCGCGAGGCCTTGGCGACTGTTCGCAACTGGACGACAGAGGAGCTTGAAGCAGCGCTCCGATCGTTGGCGGAATCGCGCGGAGTCGCTGCCGGGAAGGTTTTTCAGCCGCTCAGGGTGGCGTTAACCGGTCTCACGGTCAGCCCAGGCATCTTCGAAATGCTGATACAAATGGGCCGCGAGTTGTCCATCAAGCGTATCGACAAGGCACTCGCGGTCCTCGCAGCGTAACAAATCTTGTGGGAACCAACAAACTGTTGACCAGCTAGGCTTCCGTACACAAATTACCAAATAACGCGACCTGCCGGACTGATGCCGGCCTCACCTTTCCAGGGTTACTCAGATGGCCGAGCAGTTAACGAAGCTCGAGAGCTCGGTATTCCACTACCTTCTCGACTTCACCGCCGAGAACACGTACCAGCCGAGCATCCGCGACATCGGCAGGCAGTTCAAGATCAAGTCGACCAAGACCGTCTCGGACTTGCTTCAGTCACTTGCAAGAAAGGGCTATATCGAGAGGGACCCCGCGAGATCACGCGGTGTGAATCTCCTCGGTTTTGGTGCCGCGCTTCGTACTCAGCCGGTGCCATTCTACGGAAAGATCCACGCTGGCGAGCCTGCGCTCGTGCCGGAGCATCGACAGGGATTCATCACGGTAGACCGGCGGTTCGTCCCATCTGACGACGTGTTTTTCCTGAAGGTGAAGGGCGACAGTATGATCGGCCGCTGCATCAACGACGGCGACTACGTAATGGTGAATCCGCGACAGGACCCCCGCGACCAGGACATCGTGGCGGCGCGCATCGGCGAAGAGGCAACGGTAAAGACTTATGCTCGCCGCGGCGGCTCGGTAGTGCTCGAGGCGGCAAACCCGGCCGAGCGAGATATCACCGTGCAATCTGGAATGGATTTTGGCATTCTTGGCGTGATCTGCGGAGTTTTCCGTCCTAGCTTCGATGCGAGCCTGGGCGGCAACTCGATGCAGTCGTAACACCAGGTATTACTGACTCGAACGGTCGGCCTCGCAGGCCGGCCGTTTTTTTGTTATGCTGTGGGTCAATCAGAGGTGCACCGATGGCTGATGCTAAACCAACTCCGGCTGGCACGCCCACTTCTGCGCTCAAGCAGCTGACGCCGGTGCTGATCGTGGATGAAGTCGAGCCCTGCATCAAATTCTGGACAGATCGCCTCGCCTTCGAGGTGACGAATCGCGTGCCTGACACAGACGGGAAGCTGATTTTTGCCAGCGTGCAAAAAGAAGGCATCGAGATCATGTACCAGACGCGCGCGAGCGTCATCAGCGAGCAGCCGGGATCAGCGCACGATCTGATGGGCCATTCCGTCGCACTGTTCATTACTGTTGCCGATCTCGACACCGTTGAAAAAGCGCTTGCGGGCGCGCCGGTCGTCAAGCCGCGGCACGACACGTTTTACGGGAGCACGGAGATATACGTGCGCGAGCCGGGAGGGAATACCGTCGGGTTCGCCCAGTTCTCCTAATTCTTCTTTTTTCCTTCGGCTGAGAACTGCAACTGACGGGCGGGAGGCATCAGCGGAACAGGCGCCAAGTTAGAGGTCACGACGTCGGGACGTTTCTAGTTCTCGCATAGCGCAGGCAGTTGCCTGTACTCGGAAGGGCGACGGTAAAGTCCTGACCTAGTGACCTAACGCCTCGCGCCTAGCAGCTGACGTCTCCCGCCCGTTCAGTTGCAATTCAGAAGCGCTGAGTTTCGCTATTCGTGCGGGGGCTGGTCCCCGGACCCATCTTTGGGCGCGGCTGCGAGCGCTGCCGCCCGCTCGCGCTCCTTGCGCTCCCTGATGCTGCGCACAGCCTTCATGAAATCTGCGTCATTGATCGCCTGTTGGGCGTGCCAGCTGATGTCGCGATTCATAGCCGCGAACGCGCGATCGCGCTCCATGACCGTCGGATTGCCTTGAATGTTTAGGGGCAACATGGCGAGAAGTGCGGTTGGTACCGAGAAAGGGCCGAGATGAATCGCGTGCCGATCGATTCCCCATTTGTACCCGCCCTTCTTGATGGTCCAGTCGGTCGGATCGCGTCGCTCGGCCGCCGCCGCAACCGAATCGTTGTAGGGGGCGATCGCATCCGCGATGAGGCTGTCGATAGTCTGAGCGACAGTCTTTGGCGGAGCGACGATCGGTGCCGGCGGAGTCCACAGACGCCCATCCGAATACGACGGACGCACCCCGCGCGACGGGCCGCCACCACCGACGAGCGGACCCGTTCCGCCTTCCTCGGCAGGTTTCGTCACCGACGGAACAGGAGCCGGGATCGCGGTCGGTATCGTTCGCGGAGCGGTCACATGAACCTCGCGCGATTTCTCTGCGCGACCGTCGCCTCCAATTGTACCAGGAGTCGGTTTCACGCCGGGCTGCGCCAGTCGCACAAATCCGACGCGCTCCTGCGGGGTGACCTGGCGTCTTGGTCCGCGTGAGAATTCGGCGTTGAGGATGAGCATCTGCATCAGCGCGATAGCAACGACGATGTGCACGCCTACGGACGCGAGGAAGAAAGGCGATACCCTCCTCTCGCGCTCGGGCTGTGTTGCGACGCGACGGAAAATCATCAGGCTCGCGCCATCCCCTGTCGCTCGTCCTGACGTCTAGCCGCTCCGGCTCGCATTTCGTCTCCGGCTTGTGACTGCAACCGCTTCAGAACGCGCCCGGCACGAGTCGCGGCTTCGCGCAAACGCTCGGGAGAAGTGATGAACGACACGCGGAAAAATCCTTCGCCGCCTGGGCCAAATAGCGAGCCGGGGAGCACGATGACGCCCTCGTCCTGCAGCAATCGCTCTCCGAATACGGCGCTCGGAATGTTTTTTGGCAACGGACACCACAGGTACATCGTGGCCTTCGGTCGCGTGCACGGAAACCCTGCTTCGCAGAACGCATCGACGGCCGCATCGCGTCGTCTCTTGAACTCGGCGACGTTCGTCGGAATCCAATCCGCGCACTTGTCGAGCGCAGTAGCCGCGGCTGCCTGAATTGCCATGAAAGTCCCCGTGTCGATGAACGACTTCACCTTCGCTACCGCGCCAACGAACTCCGCCTTACCACACGCCCAGCCGCAGCGCCAACCCGTCATGTTGTACGTCTTCGACATCGAGTGGAACTCTATCGCGATATCCCGCGCTCCCTCGATCTCGAAAATGCTCGGCGGCACGTACCCGTCGTAGGCAAGCTCGGAGTAGGCGTTGTCATACACCAGCAGGATATCCAGTTCCCTGCAGCGGCGAACGATTTCCTCGAGATACTCCTTGGGTGCAATCGCCGAAGTGGGATTGTTCGGATAGTTCAGGTAGAGAATCTTCGCCTTTCTCAACACATCGGCCGGAATCTTGTCGAGGTCGATCAAAAATTCGTTTTCGGGTCGCAGCGGATACTTGTAAGGCGTCGCCTCGGCGAGAAGAGTTCCCCCCAGATACGAGTTGTATCCCGGCTCGGGGACGATGGTGTAATCGCCCTTCGTCACGAAAGCAAAGGCGAGGTGTGAAATTCCCTCCTTTGATCCGATGAGAGGGATAATCTCCCTGATCGGGTGAAACTCCTGGCCGAACCTGCGCTTCATGAATCGCGCGACGGCTTCGCGATACTCGACAAGGCCAAGCGCGAAACCATAGCGGCTCATGGTAGGAATACGCACGGCCTCGGTTATGCGCTCGATCACTGCCGGAGGAGGCGAGAGATCGGCATCTCCGGCTCCGAGATCGATTACGTCCACTCCGCGTGCGATGAGCTCGCGCTTCTGTTCTGGGATCCGGGCAAGGGGATATTCGGGAAGACTTAGGACTCGATCTGTGTAAGCGGGCACTATTAGCTCTCTTGAACGGGGTTGCTCACGCGACTAACTCCGGGAATCTCGACTTCGACGACATCGCCGGGAGCGAGTGGGCCCACTCCGGACGGCGTTCCTGTGGCGACGAGATCCCCAGGCTCCAGTGTCATGATGCGTGAGATGTAGGCGAGCAGCGACGGGATCGAGAAGACCATCTCGCTGCTTTTCCCTCGCTGTCGCTCGACGCCGTTGACCCGCGTCACGACCGTGAGACTGTCGAGGTCCGGAAGCTGTGATGACTCCTCTCCCAGAGGACAAAAGGTATCAAATCCCTTCGCCCGAGTCCATTGTCCGTCTGTCTTTTGTAGATCGCGAGCTGTCACGTCGTTGACAGCAACGATCGATCGGATTCCACGCGCCGCATCCTCTTCAGACACCCGAGTAAGAGTCTTCCCCACTACCACTCCGATTTCTCCTTCGTGCTCGACTCGTGATGAAGCGTTCGGCAACACGATTGCCTCGCCCTCCCACACCACGCTCGAAGGCGGCTTGAGGAAGATGAGCGGCTCTCTTGGAACCTCGTTGCCTAGCTCCTTTGCGTGCTCGCGATAGTTGCGCCCGACGCAGACGATTTTTCCGGGACGAATTCTCCAGTCAGGCATTCAGTTGGTCACCGATATGATCTCTCGCGTTGCATCGCCTCTCCTGATGCGACGTCAGCTCTCGCTGTGGTGCGCAATTCTGTAAGCGGCGTTGCGGGATGCGCCCAGCGTCGACACGAGATGATCCATCACCTCGCGCGGTGACTTTCCCGAGGCACGGAGTTTTTCGGCCGCATCCTCGAGGTCACTTTTCGATATCTCCCGCTCATTGGCTCGGGCGATCATCAATACGACCTCGCCCTTCGGGTCGCCTTTGCTGTACACATTCGCCAGCTCCGCGACCGTGCCTCGCTTGAACTCCTCGAATTGTTTCGTCAGCTCTCTTGCCAGGACAGCTTGCCGTGCGCCGGCTCCGGCCTCGACGAGCGCTTCGAGAGTCGCCGCGACGCGATTCGCTGCCTCGAATAACGCCACCGTTGCAGTCGAATCGACGATTTCACCGATGAGTGCCGCCCGCTCTCTTCCCTTCCGTGGCAGGAAACCGAAGAACGTGAAGCGGTCCAGCGGGAGTCCCGATCCGACGAGCGCCGCCATCACTGCTGTTGGTCCCGGAATTGGGACGATCTTCACATTTGCTTCCAACGCGGCCGCCACAAGCCGCGATCCCGGATCGGAGATGAGAGGTGTACCCGCATCTGATATCAACGCGATCGAATCACCTGCGCGGAGCCGCGAGACAAGCTTTGGCGCCGCCTTAGCTTCATTGTGCTCGTGATACGAGACGAGCGGCGTCCGGATACCGTAGTGATCCAGCAGCCGCCGCGAGTGGCGAGTGTCTTCCGCAATGACAAGCGCGGCCGAAGAAAGCACCTCGACCGCGCGATGTGACATGTCTCCCAGATTGCCAATGGGCGTGCTAACCAGGAACAGAGTACCTGACGTGTCTCCCGTCCCCGCCTTTGCGGCGCTCACGAGTCGTCTGACCACCGACTCGGCTGATCACGCCGCAGCGTGCTGCTTGAACTTCTCCGCCAGCGCCGGCTTGCCGACAAATCCGATGATCTGATCGACGAGCTTCCCATCCTTGAAGAATAGAATTGCGGGAATCGAGCGCACGTTGAATTTGGTCGAGGTCTTGATGTTCACATCAACGTCGACCTTGGCGACCTTCGCCTTGCCTTCATACTCGATGGCGAGCTGGTCCAGCACCGGCGCAACCATACGGCACGGGGCACACCAGGTGGCCCAGAAATCGACCACAGCGAGGCCTTTGTGCTGCTCGATCTGCATCTCGAAATCGGAGTCGTTCACTTCTACTGCATTGGACATTTTCTAGTCTCCAAACCGCGGGACTCGCCGGCGGGCTTCGTCAATTAGTTTTGTGCGGGGACGTCGCCCCTCACTATTAAACTTAATGACCCCATCAACCCCACGCGGCACCCGCGTGTCGCATATCGGAATCGCAGTCGAAGCCCTCTCGGAGAGCCTCCCTTTTTTCCGCGATGTCCTGGGACTGACCGAGGTTCCTCTCGACGATTCTGACGGCGCGAGCATCGTTGGCCTGAGCGCCGGTGAGCCGCTGGTCGAGCTGCTTCAAGGAGACGATTCTTCTTCGCCGATCGGGCGGTTTATTGCGAACCGGGGCCCCGGAATCCACCATATTTGCTTTTCGGTTGATGACCTTGACGCCACTCTCGACCGCTGTCGCGAGGCCGGCATCCAGCTCATTGATGAAAAGCCCCGCATCGGAGCGGAGGGCAAGCGGATCGCCTTCCTGCACCCCAAATCAACCGGAGGAGTGCTGGTCGAGCTCTCAGATCATTAGAGTCAGCGCGCTAACGTCCGGCCGACGTCCCCGAATTGCCGCAGAAATCGCGAACGGCGGCGATATCGACGTTCTCGACGTACCACCGATCGCGTGGCCCTCGGATCGTGTAGAGAGTCGTTTGCCTGGTAAGATTCCCTCTTTTGAGCTCGACGCGGATGTCGCGACGTCCTTCAGCCCCTGGCGCCTCGGCGACGACGCGGGAGGTGTCATGCGTGAGATAGCAAACCAGAATGATCTCGCGTTTTTCCATACTGGTACGCTCCATTGTCTCACGGACGGGTCCGTTCTGGGTTCCCCACACAGTAGACATCGCCTGCAGATCGTTCGCTTTGATCGCTCTCAGGAACTGCTCGGCAGCGAGCTTGGGCTCCGCCGCGCCGGTGAGCTGTCCGTTGTTGCCCGCGCGGGTGGCACTCGAGCACGCGGTCAGAAAGAATAGGACAGCAACTTTTCTAAACGACACGATAAAATTCTCCACGGGATAGAGCTGCGACTTAGGGACGCCGACAATGCGAGCAAAGCAACAACGCCTCTATATCAATATTGACCACGTCGCCACGTTGCGGCAGGCTCGCCGCGCACAGGAGCCTGACCCTGTAGAGGCAGCGTCTGTCTGCGAAGCAGCAGGAGCGGATGGGATCACGGCTCATCTGCGGGAAGACCGACGCCACATTCAGGACTCCGATGTCGAGCGACTAAAAAAAAGCGTGCGCACCTACTTCAACCTCGAGGCGGCGTGCGTAGCCGAAATGCTGGAGATAGCGCGTCGTCTCAAGCCGCAGCAGGTGACACTGGTGCCGGAGCGACGCGAAGAGATCACCACTGAAGGTGGACTCGACATTATCAGCGAGCCTTCGCGCATTAAAAACGCAACCGACGCGCTGGCCGACGCCGGTATCCGCGTGAGTCTCTTCATCGACCCCACCCGGGCGGCGGTCGAACAGTCGAAGAAGCTCGGTGTGCCCGCGATCGAGTTGCACACCGGCAGCTATTCGCAGGCGCCTCACTCCCCCAAGACGATCGACGCGCTTCGAGATTCAGCACGAAGAGCCGCAGATCTCGGACTCGCGGTGCACGCCGGACACGGCCTCACGATCGCAAATGTCGGCCTGGTTGCGGCGATTCCGGAGATCGAAGAGCTCAACATCGGTCACTCGATTATCAGCAGGGCCGTTTTCGTCGGTCTCGATCGCGCCGTGAGGGAGATGCACGATGCGATGCATGCGGCTCGGTCGTCATAAGGGGCGAGCTTTGACTCCCAGAGTCAAACGACCCACTTTTCGGATGTGATCTGGAGAAAGTTCTGATGACGATGCCGGGCCGGCTGCTGGATTTCTTCTCGCTCGAGGCGACTGAGTACCTAAATCGCCTGGAGTCGCTCGTCAACAAAAGTGGAATGGACCCCGCCGACGCAACACAATTCGCGGCTGCCGCGCGCGGATTGCGCGGTAGCGCGACCATGGCGAAAGCAGGCGGCATCGTTCAGCTCGCGATGACGGTGGAGCGTGTGGCATCTGGCGTCGTCCATGGCGCCACGAGCTGGGAACCCGAAGTGCAGCGCGCACTGGTCGGCGCCATCGAAGACCTCAAGCTGCTCGTGCGCTCCCTGCGAACATGGGGCGCGGAGCAGGACGCTCGCGTTCAGGATAGCCTGCGACGGCTGGCGCGATACGCGCCAGCGCGCGAGGAGCGCCGCGCGGATCTGATCATTCCGATCTCTCAGCTTTTCTACAACGACGATGGGCCGCACATCTTGTACGTTGCTCCCAATCCAAAGACACACTACGAGCAGCAGCTTCGCGAAAAAGGGGGTGGCATCGGTCCAGGAACCTTGTCGCCGGAGGTGAAGCGAGTTCCTACGCCATCGCGCGAAGTTCCTCCCGCGCCCGCTCGAACACCGGCGCGCGGACAGGAGCTCAGAGATGTGTTGAACTCGAGTCTGGCGACGATGCGCTCGCTCGAAACTCGACACTCCGGCCCGCAACCACCTGCCACCGAGCTCGTGCCGATTCAGGAGCTGCTTTACCGCGGGCAGCGCGCGATCGAGCGCGCCGCCGAGATTCGCCGCGCACTCAAGAAGAGTGGAACTCCGCCGACCCGCGCGCTCGTGGACGAGCTCGTCGATCTGGTGGAGCTCGCGGCGACAGAGTAACACTTGCGTTCCCGATGGCGCGCTGCGCTCGGAGCAGTGCTGAGCGCCGCGCTGATCTACTGGACGCTCCACGGCATTTCGCCAACCGAAGTAGCGCACAGACTGTCAGAGGCTGATCCTTTGCTCTTCGCCGCGGCGACGTTCTGCGCCACGGCGATCTTCGCCCTGCGCGCGCGCAGGTGGATGACGATCCTCGAGCCAGTTGCCGGAAGACTGCCGCTCGGACCGCTGTGGCGGGCGACCGCAGTGGGGATGATGGTGAATAACGTCGTGCCCGCGCGCGCTGGCGAGATTGCGAGGGCTTACGCGCTGACGAAAGAGACACCGGTACCGTTTTCGACATCGTTGGCTTCTCTCGCGGTCGACCGTCTGTTCGACGCGATCGTATTGCTGCTGCTGGCGGCAACGGCGCTCCTCGACCCCACACTCTCGACCACCGAAACGCTTGCCGGTCGTCCGCTCGGCTCATTCGCGACTGGAGCAGGGACGCTCGTTCTCATCCTTCTGATCGCGCTCTACGCCCTCGTTTTTTTCCCCGGCCAACTACTTAGACTCTTTGAGCTGTTCGCCCGCCGGGTCTCGCCCATCGTCGAAGAACGTGGTCGCCTGATGCTCAAGACATTCGTGCATGGGTTGAGCGTTTTGCGGCAGCCCGGAAGGTTCATCGCGGTGTTCGGTTGGACTCTCGCGCACTGGTTGGTCAACGCGCTCGGTTTCTGGCTCTCCTTCAAGGCGGTCGGAATCACAGCCCCTTTTTCGGCCGCGCTTTTTCTCCAGGCATTCATAGCGCTGGGCACCGCCGTTCCGGCATTGCCGGGATTCTTCGGCGTGTTCGAGTACATGTCCGTGCAGGGGCTCGCCGTTTACGGAGTCAGCCAACAGCAGGCAGCGACGTGGGCGATCGGGTATCACCTTTTTTCGTTCATTCCCATCACCCTGATTGGCGCGTATTACTTCGCCCAGCTCGGTGTCAAGCTTCGCGATCTACAGCCGGCCTCCGAGGCAGCTTCATGAGTCCGCGAGCAGCACGAACGCTCGCGCAGGCGAAGATCAACCTCGCACTCCGCGTGCTCGGGCGAGAGCCAGACGGATTTCACTCCATCGAGACGGTTTTCCTGCGACTCGAGCTGGGAGACGACCTCGAGCTTCGCGTGACGAACAGCAAGCGCTCGCTCAAGTGTTACGAGATGCGCGACTGGCCGCAGGAGGGAAATCTCGCGTACCGCGCCGCCGCACTATATGCCGAGCGAACTGGCTGGCCCAAAGGTTTTGAGATCGAAATCGTGAAGAACATCCCTATCGGTGGCGGGCTCGGAGGCGGTAGTGCCGACGCAGCGGCGACGCTACGCATTCTCAATACGCTGTCACCGAAACCGATCTCAGAGGAAAATCTCATTGCTCTCGCTGAAGAACTTGGCTCCGACGTTCCGTTTCTCGCCAGCGAGCACGCGATGGCTCTCGCCTGGGGACGTGGACAGAAGCTACTTCGATTACCGCCGTTGCCGGCGAGAGACATCGAACTTTTCTTCCCACCTTTCGGAATAGAAACGGCGCAGGCCTATGAGATACTCGACGATGCGCGCGGCGATGTCCCGCGCAAAACGCCCGAGCTCACCACAGAGATGTTCGCCGACTGGGAATCGGCGGCAAAAAACTCGGTCAATGATTTCGAGCCGATCATGAGACCGCGGTGGTCCGAGATCGACGCACTCCTGGCGCGAGGAGATCGATTCGGACTTTTCTATCGAATGAGCGGTACCGGTTCGACGGTGTTCAAAGTGGGTAGCGTGACTACCCGTCGCGTCGAATCGACGACGAAACTTCCGCCGCTGGTCGTGCCACCGGGGACGAAAAGCATCATTACGCGCACGTCGTCGAGCGTTGTCCCGATAGAGCTTCTGGACTAGCTTTCGGCTCGCCGCTGCCCCTTCGTCCAATGGCAGGACACCGGTCTTTGGATCCGGTAATGGTGGTTCGAATCCACCAGGGGCAATTGATCTAAGTCCTTTGCCCACCTAACTTGTAAGGCTGCATGGACGGATTATCCGTACCCGCTCATGGCTTCAAGCTCATCGCCGGGCCCGGTAACCCGGAACTGTGTGGTGAGATCGCGCGAATGCTGGATGTGCCGTTCTGCAAGACGACGGTCAACCGCTTCGCCGATGGCGAAATCTTCGTTCGGATCGATGAAAACGTCAGAGGCAACGACGTTTTCATCGTGCAGCCGACGAATCCGCCGGCCGACAACATCATGGAGCTCTTACTCCTGATCGACGCGGCACGCAGGGCTTCCGCAGCGCGAATTACTTGCGTGATGCCCTACTACGGATACTCGCGGCAGGACCGAAAGGACCAGCCGCGGGTTGCGATTGGTGCCAAGCTGCTCGCGAACATGATCACGGTAGCAGGCGCCCACCGCGTTCTGGGAATTGATTTTCATCAGCACCAGCTGCAGGGCTTCTTCGATGTTCCGGTGGACCACCTGTATGCGGCGCCGGTTTTCGTTTCGCATTACCGAAAGAAGAACCTCCACGAGCTCGTGGTAGTGGCGCCCGATGTGGGTTCTGCAAAGATGGCGAGGGGATTCGCGAAGAGGCTCAACGGCTCGCTCGCAATTATCGACAAGAGACGGCCGCAGGCAAACGTGTCGGAGGTCGTCAACGTCGTCGGTGAAGTCGAAGGAAAGGACTGCTTGCTTGCGGACGACATGATCGATACCGCCGGCACAGTGTCCGAAGCAGCAAGGGCTTTGAAGGATTTGGGTGCCCGCGCCATTTACGTTTGCGCCACGCACGCACTTCTATCGGGGCCGGCAGTGGAGAGACTCTCGAGCGCGCCGATTACGGAAGTGACGGTGACCGATACCGTCATGATTCCTAAGGCAAAGCGATTCGCGACACTCTGCGTGTTGTCGGTTGGCGAGCTGCTGTCGAAGGCAATTCGCTACATTCACAGTGAGCAGTCGGTGAGCTCGCTGTTCGAGGGATAGGACCAGTGATCGAACTGTTCGAGAAAGCGGCGAAGGAATTCGCGCTGGCGGTTATGGACATTATTGAATGGGCGTGGCGAAGAGTCACTGCGCCCCAGGGATGAATAGCAATGGCAACGGTTTCATTTAACGCGACGGCCCGCGAAAATACCGGCAAGGGCGCCGCTCGCACGCTTCGCAGTCAGGGGCAGGTTCCAGCGGTGATCTACGGACACGGCCGCGAGCCGCTGCCGCTGTCACTAAACGCGCGGGACCTCGACAAGATGCTCGGCAACATTCAGGCGGAGAGCACCGTCATCGAGGTGACGGTCGGAGGACACACCTCCAAGACACTGATTCGCGAGATCCAGCGGCATCCGATCAAGCATCAGATTCTTCACGTCGATTTCCAGGCGCTGGTCGCCGGCGAGAAGGTCACCGTCAGCATTCCCATCGTGCTGACTGGAATTGCCGAGGGTGTGCGGCTCGAGGGTGGAGTTCTCGACCATACTTTGCGTGAGCTTGAGATCGAAGTCGATCCGTCGAACATTCCGGATCGCGTCGAGCTCGATGTCACCAACATGATGATCGGTGACTCGCTCCACGTCAGCGACATCAGGGTGCCCGAGGGCGTTGAAATTCTCGACGACCCCGAGACGTCGGTAGCAGTGCTCGCGGCGCCACGCGCGGTGATCGAAGAGGCGCCGGCCGCCGAGGCAGTCGAGGGTGCGCCGGAAGCCGCAGCCGAGCCCGAGGTGATTGGTAAGGGTCCGACTGAAGAAGAAGAGGGTGAGGGCGGCGCCGGCGGGGGCGAATCGCCCGGAAAGAAGTAGTTATTGGATAGCCCTTGAAGGTCATAGTCGGTCTCGGGAATCCGGGCCGCGAGTACGCCGCGACACGTCACAACGTCGGCTGGTGGTTGATCGACCACCTTGCCGACGTTTGGCATTTTGACGGCTGGAAAAAGGATAGCGACGTCGTTTCCTCAACTGGGAGCGTGGCGGGGCAGAGGGTGCGGCTCGTCAAACCGCAGACCTACATGAATCTGAGTGGCCAGGCCCTGAAGAAGTACGTGCGCCGGCCGTTCTGGAGTCCAGCGAAGGATCTGCTCGTCGTGGTAGACGAGGTGCAGCTGCCGGTCGGGCGCACTCGAATTCGCGCACGCGGTAGCGCGGGCGGTCACAACGGACTCAAGAGCGTCGAGCAGGCGCTCGGGACCCAGGAGTACGCCCGACTGCGGATCGGAGTCGGGCCGAGCGAAGAGCGGAAGGGGATCTACACGGATCTAGCGCAATTCGTACTGTCGCGGTTGGCTCGCGACGAGCGCGAGGATATTCTGGCGCTAATGCCGCAACTCACGGCTACCGTCGAGACGTGGCTGCACGAGGGGGTCGAGAAGGCGATGAACCTTCACAATCGGGCTCGCAGCTCTGAGGATTGAAAAAGCAACTGAACGGGCGGGAGGCGTCAGCTGCTAGGCGCGGGGCGTTAGGTCACTGCGTCGGGACGTTTCTGCTCGGCGTCTGGCCCAGGCAGTTGCTTGTACTCGGAAGGCCGCTAGTGAAGTCCTGACGTAGTGACCTACCGCCTCGCGCCTTGAGGCTGACGCCTCCCGCCCGTTCAGTTGCAGTT
>DASWCI010000117.1:0-2234 GCA_036390195.1 Gemmatimonadaceae bacterium | reverse complement strand
TAATCGCGGAGGGGGAAGAGGAGATCGGTAGCGAGCATCTGGCGTCGTTCGTCGAAGAGCAGAAGCAACTCCTCCGGGCCGACGCTGTCGTCATTTCCGATTCAGCGATGTTCGCGCCCGGACTGCCATCGATTCTGTCATCGCTGCGCGGACTCGCCTACTTCGAGATCAACGTTCAGGGTCCGGCCGGCGATCTTCATTCCGGAAGCTACGGTGGCGCGATCGTAAATCCGGCGATGGCGCTGGCGCGGATTCTCGCGACGTTCCACGACGAGAACGGTCGCATTGCAATTCCGGGATTCTACGACAAAGTCCGCGAGTGGGATCCAAAAATCCGTGAGCAGATGCGCTCGCTGCCATTCGACGACAAGACCCTCATGAAAGAAGCGGGAGTCGATGCGCTTGGTGGTGAGAAAGGGTACACCAGTCTCGAGAAGCTCTGGACTCGTCCGACCTGTGAAGTGAATGGACTGCTCAGCGGATACACAGGCGAAGGCGCCAAGACTGTTTTGCCGGCGAAAGCGATGGCGAAGGTGAGCTGCCGTCTGGTGCCCGATCAGGATCCTGCCAACATCGAGAAGCTGATGAAGGCGCACGTCGCCAACGTCGCGCCGAAAGGAGTCAAGGTAGATGTTCAGACACTTCACGGCGGACGTCCGTGGCGAGCCGAGTTGAGTGGACCGATCTTCGACGCCGCCCGTCGTGCATTGCGCGCCGCGTCTGGCAAGGAGCCGGTGATCACTGGCGAAGGCGGCTCGATTCCTGTCGTCGGCGACTTCGAGCGCATACTCGGCGCGCCCGTTCTGCTCGTGGGCTTCGGACTACCGGGGGAAAACGCTCACGCGCCCAACGAGTGGATGAGCGAAGAGAATTTCCGTCTGGGAATGCGGGCCATGGCGACGCTCTGGGACGAATATGCGGGAAGCGGGGAACGGGAAGCGGGAAGCGGGAGGCGAAAACCGTAAGTCGCGAGCCGCTTTCCGCTTCCCGCTTCCCCCTTCCCGCTACAGGAGCAAATCCAACTGCGGTTTGGAATCGCTCCGCAGCTCGGAATCGTCTAAAGCCTCCGAGACGCTCGCGGGCTCGATACAATCCGGGGAATCGTAGCGCGGATTGTTCACGAGCGTCGAGATGGGAAAAAACTCCATCTCGCTGCTCCGGTGATAGTCGGATTTGCTCAGAATGTCCAGCTGCCCGCGCTTTCGCTCGGGATCGAGCCACTGATCATAGGATTCGGGTCCCAGCAGTACGGCCATCCGATCGTGAAACCGACTGTACCAATCGTCAGCATCTTTGACGATGACTGTGCACGACCACATCTCATCGCCATTGGTTCTGCTGTGCCAGCGATTCCAGAGTCCCGCCATCGCGAATGGAGTTCGCTCACGATGGCGAATGAGGTGCGGAGTCTTGTGCCGCTTCTCGCCGACCCATTCGATGATCCCGTCGATCACCACCAGGCAGCGCTGGCTGTGCCACGCCTGCTGAAAAGTTGGCACTGACGCAACTGTCTCGATGCGCGCGTTGAAGGTCGAGTAGTGCGAATCGAACTCATCGACTCTTTCTCTGGTCTCCAATTTCGACGGAATGAGATTCCAATGCATGGTGCGGAGCACGCGCTGGCGCAGGAACGGATCGTAGTAGACGGCAGGAATCTCCTCGCGCGGATTCAGGTTGTAGCGCGGCTTCCAGTCGCTCGGGACGAACTTCTTGGTGTAGCCGTAGACTTTTTCACTGATCCCATCGGGATTGACTACCGTTGCGCGTCCGCACATTTGGGGAACGGTACGATGGGGGGATGCGGGCCGCAACCTAGTTCTTATATTCGTCCCGCATGACTTTCGTGGGAGCCGACCTCGGTGGGACCAAGCTCGCTGTTGCCGCGTTCACCGACGACGGCGAGCTGATCTCTAGGGAAGCGATTCCGCTCGCTGGTCGGCATGGAGCCGCGGTCGGAGCTCTTATCGCCGAGTGTCTGCAGCGGCTAATTGAAGAGCATCAGAGTAAAGCAGCAGGCGTTTGTGTGCCAGGTATCTATCGTGCAGACCGCGGAACTGTCTGGGCTCCAAATATCGGCGGGTGGAATGACTATCCGTTGCTCGACGAGCTGCGCGCCTCACTTGGTCCCAACGTGCATGTCACGATCGACAGTGACCGTGCTGCCTATATTCTCGGCGAGACATGGCGCGGCGCTGCTCGTGGTGCCAGAAACGCGATTTTTCTTGCGATCGGCA
>DASWCI010000116.1:0-5781 GCA_036390195.1 Gemmatimonadaceae bacterium | reverse complement strand
TATTTAAGAGCAAGGGTCAAGCCTGAACCGGGCCGCGTCCTAAGCCATCCGAGGCGGCTACCTGCTGGTCGGGTGCTGTTTTACCTTGCGCCATGCCGCTCCCACAACTGCTCTCCATCCTCGAATCTCTGGGTGAATTCGGGGACCTGCTGAGCGCCCTGCCGGGCCCGGGGGGACGCTGCGGCATTGGCGGTCTCCACGGTTCTGCCGATGCAGTGGTCGTAGCTGCACTCGCTCGGAATCTGCGGCAACGCTTTTTCGTGGTTGTGAGCGACGACGTCGCCGGCGCCGAGCGATGGCTGGCGGACCTGACAACGCTGGTCGAGACCGAAGCAGTTGCCTTCTATCCGCCACGCGAAAGTTTCGGTGAGGCAGAGGCCCACGCTGAGATCGCGGGCGAGAGAGTTGAAACGCTGGAGCGTATCGGTCGTGGCGATCTTCGCGTCGTCGTCACCACCAGCAGAGCGCTCCTCGAACGCACGCAGCTTCCACGCGCGCTTGCGTCGGCGCGACTCGAGTTGCGCAAGGGCGACACTCGACGGCCAGAGCAGTTGGCTGCTCATCTCGAGGCAATTGGCTTCGAGCGCGTACCAATGGTAGAGGATGTCGCCCAGTTCAGCGTTCGTGGCGGCATCTTCGACATCTACAGCTTTGGGATGGCGGAGCCGGTACGGCTCGAGTTCTGGGGCGACGACGTCACAGAGCTCCGTCACTTCGATCTTCTCAGCCAGCGCTCGACCCGCGACGCCGAGGTCGCGCTGGTGCTGCCGGTGGATGGACAGATCAGCGTCGGCGATGGCGAACCGGAGCGCTCGTCAATTCGCGCGCTATTCCCACCGGACACGTTGCTCGTCGTCCCGCGCGGAACTCACATGACGCCCGAGCTGGAGCGAACCTGGGCCGAGGCTCAGCACCACATCGATCTCGCGCGGCGACGCGGAGAAGACACTCCGAGCCGCGACGAGCTGTTCGAGTCTCCAGACACCATGATGCGCGCGCTGACTGCATTGGGAGCCATCGATCTGTCGGGCGACAATCCGCAGATGACATTTCCGTTCCGCGAGCCCGAGGAGATTCAGCGTGACATCAAGCGCTTGAAGCAGATCGTGGCCGATGGAATTCCGACCATCATCCTCTGCGATAACGCCGGCCAGGCGGAGCGACTCGACGAACTGCTGAACGATGATCGCGTTTCTCCGGCGAGCCTGGCCATCGGAGTTCTCGATGGCGGCTTCGTCATTCCGCCGCGAGGCGCGAATTTCCCTGGCTATCGCGTGTTCACCGATCACGAAATCTTCCGCCGTGAGCGCCGGTTTCGCCGTGCACGGCGTTACGTGACGGGCACCGCACTCGAGAGCCTTACCGCGCTGAAGCCCGGCGACTACGTGGTGCACCTCGAGCACGGCGTGGGCATCTACCGGGGCATCGAGAAGATGTACGTGCGCGAGAGCACGGTCGAAGTCGCGGTGATCGAGTACGAGGGAGGTGATCGACTCAACGTGCCCCTCTATCGCATCGATCAGATCGAGCGATATCGATCCGCGGCCGATATCACGTCCGAGGCGGCGCCACCACGTTTGCACGCACTCGGTGGAAAACGGTGGGCGTCGCAGCGCGACAAGACACGCGCGGCAATTCAGGAGATGACAGTCGAGCTCCTCGATCTGTACGCTCGTCGGAAGGTCGCGACCAGACCGCCGCACGTGCCCGATACCGTGTGGCAGCGTCAGCTCGAGTCGTCGTTTCTCTTCGAGGATACCCCCGACCAGCGGACCGCGACTACAGATGTGAAGGGCGACATGGAGCGTCCTCGGCCGATGGATCGCTTGCTGGTCGGTGACGTCGGTTACGGTAAAACCGAAATCGCCGTACGCGCTGCATTCAAGGCAGTGCAGTCCGGCCGTCAGGTCGTCGTCCTCGTTCCGACGACGATTCTCGCCGACCAGCACGCGCGGACATTCGGCGAACGGCTCGCCGATTTCCCGGTGAACGTGCAGACGCTCAGTCGCTTTCAGACTCCTAGAGAGCAGGCAACCGTGCTCGCGGATCTCAAAGCCGGAAAGACCGACATTGTAATCGGCACGCATCGTATTCTTAGCGCCGACGTTTCGTTCTCGCAGCTGGGATTGATCGTGGTTGACGAGGAGCACCGATTCGGTGTCAAACACAAGGAACGACTCAAGAAGCTCCGCCTCGAAACCGATGTCCTCACTCTTACGGCTACGCCGATCCCCCGGACGCTTCACCTCTCCCTCGCCGGCCTCCGCGACATGACTCTCATGCAAACGGCGCCGCGCGATCGTTCGCCAGTGCTCACCTACGTCGAGCCATGGGACGATGGGCTGATCGACGAGGGAATCTCTCGTGAATTGGATCGTGGTGGTCAGGTTTTCTTCGTCCACAACCGGGTCGAGACGATCGACGGCATGGCCGACCACATCCAGCGTGTCGTGCCTCGCGCGCGCATCGGTGTCGGACACGGCCAGATGCGTGAGCGCGACCTCGAGAGCGTAATGCGCAAGTTCGTCGACGGGGAGATCGATGTGCTCGTCTCGACGATGATCGTAGAGTCAGGACTCGACGTTTCCAACGCCAACACAATGTTCGTGAACCGCGCCGACACTTTCGGCCTCGCGCAGCTCTACCAGCTTCGCGGGCGCGTCGGCCGGTCGCACCGCCGTGCGAGCTGCTACCTGCTGGTGCCTGATTCCATCGACGAAGATGCCAATCGCCGTCTCACCATTCTGGAGCATCACACCCAGCTCGGCGCCGGTTATCAGATTGCGCTGAAAGATCTGGAGCTCCGCGGGGCTGGTAATCTCCTCGGCCCTGAACAGTCAGGGTTCGTGCACGCCGTCGGATTCGATATGTACCTGCGCATGCTCGACGAGACCGTGAGGCGTGTGATGCGGGGAGACGACGCCCCGAGGCTGCAGCCTTCGGAAGTCTCGCTGGACTTGCCGTCGTATCTTCCGGACGACTACATCACTTCGCAGGACGCCAAGCTCGACATCTACAGGCGCCTGACACACATGACAGATGTCGCCGAAATAGAGGCGTTGAAGTCAGAGGTGCGAGACCGCTTCGGTGTGCTACCCGAACCGGCGCGCAGCTTTTTTGCCACCGCGCTGCTGCGCATCCTTGGCGGTGCCTCCGACATCGAGTCGGTGCTGGTGCGCGGAAACGAGGCCCGTATTACCTTTCGCGAGCACGCGGTGCCCCGGATGAAGGGGATTTCGGCGGCGTTCCACGAGGTACAGTTCCAGGCGGAAGTGCGACGCGCGCATCCGCTATCCCTCAAGCTCACCCGCCTTGGAGGAGCTGAGATGCTCGATGGACTTGTCCGTGCCCTGGCAACACTGCGTCCCACCTGACAGCTAACCCGTACGACTCACCATGAAACGCAATTTCGTTTTCGCCGCGGCAGCGGCTTTTACACTTTCAGCCTGCTCGGGCCTGAGGGACGCGCTTAACGCGCACACTGATTGGGTGGCTCGCGCCGGAAGCGCCGAGCTTACGGTCACGAAGCTCGCGACGCTGCTTGGCAAATCACGCGCTCCGATCCGCAAGGACATCGCGAAGTCGATCGCGAATGTCTGGACCGATTACCAGTTACTCGGCACCGCCGCCGCACACAACGATTCGCTCAACGATCCAAAAGAGATCGACGAAGCGATGTGGCCTGCGATCGCCAACCTGAAGGCGCGCAAGTGGTACAACGTCGTATCGAAGGGCTGGGGCGTCGAGGACACTGCCGCGGCTAAGCGCCAATGGGAAACCGGGCAGATACTCGCTGCCGATCACATCCTGCTGCTTGCGCAGGGAATGAACCCGACGCAGAAGGCCGCGGTGAAGCAGAGGGCCGACTCAATCCGCAGAAAGGTGACGCCGGCGAACTTCGCCGCGACGGCGAAGGCGAGCAGCCAGGATCAGCAAAGCGCTGCTCAGGGCGGCTCGCTCGGACTCTTTCCGCGCGGATCCATGGTGCCGGAGTTCGAGAAAGCAGTCCTCGCACTCAAGCCGGGCGAGATCTCACCGGTCATTGAGACCCAATACGGATTCCACATTATCCGGCGCCCAACCTACGAACAGGTTAAAAACCAGCTCATGAGCGCGTCGAAGGGTCGGAGCGTCTCGGTCGCCGAGAGTACTTACCTGGCCAAGCTTGAACAGGGCGGGAAGATCGAGGTGAAGAAGGGAGCTGTAGCAACGGTCAGAGCTCTCGGCAACGACCCGGATGCCTACCGCCGCGACAATACAGAGCTGGCGACCTCGACTGCCGGAAAGTTTACAACCGCCCGACTCGTCGGCTGGCTCGAGACCCTGCCGCCACAGGCGCGAGTACTCGATCAAATCAAGCAGTCGCCCGATTCACTGCTCGTGCAGTTGATTCGCAACTTCGTCAAGAACGAGCTGGTGCTGAAGCAGGCCGACAGTGCAAAAATCCAGATTGAGCCAGCCGAGCTGGCACAGCTGCACGCAAGCTTCGTCAACGCCGTGCAGTCGGCTTGGTCTCAGCTCGGCGTGACACCCACCTCATTGTCGGATAGCGCCAAGTCCGCGGGGGACCGCGAGAAGCTGGCAGCGAAACGCATCGACGAATACTTCAGTCGCATGGTACAGGAAGCGGCACCATTCGTTTCAGTTCCGACACCGCTCTCCAACGTTCTCAGGCAGAAATACAAATATTCGTTCAACGATGCCGGCTTTGATCGTGCCGTGCAGGAGGCATCCAAGATCCGCAGTTCCGCCGACTCAGCGCGGTCTGCTCGGCAGCCGCCGACCGCGGTACCGTTGAATCCGGCACTCCTCCCCCCGCCAACGTCGTCTTCCACTCCTCGCGGCAATCAGAAGTGATCGAACCACCGTCTTTGCGCGGTGTACGACCTGCGATGATCAAGCGACTAATCGTTGTTGCCGCTCTCGCCCCGATAGCCGTTCGCGCGCAGACACCAGCTACTGCCGCGCGAGCAATCCCGCCCGCTCTACCGATCGATCGCGTCGTCGCGATCGTGGGCGACCAGCCCCTGCTTTGGAGTGACGTGCTTACCGCAATCAATCAGCGGAGAACTCAAGGACTGCAAGTACCCGCGGATTCGGCGGGGCAGGCTGCTCTTGCCCGAACGGTGCTCGGCGAGCTCGTCGACGAGGAGATGCTCGTTCAAAAGGCGAAAGAGATGAAGCTCGAGGTGACGGACGCCGAGATCACGGCTGGGGCAGATCGCCAGATCAAGCAGGTCCGCGCGCAGTTCAGCTCCGATGACGAGTATCGGAACGAACTGAAAAAGGCTGGGCTCGGATCGCCGGAGGAATATCGTAAGTCGCTCATCGAGCAGTACCGCCGACAGAACCTTCAGCAGAAGGCGTTTGCCGAGCTGCGGAAGAAAGCCAAACCCGTGAACGTTACGGATGAGGAAGTGACGGCTGCGTTTGAGCGGAGTCGCGCTGATCTGCAAAAACGTCCTGCGACCGTGACCTTCAGGCAGATCATCGTTGCCCCACACGCGTCAGCGGCTGCGAAGGCGAAGGCAAAAGCCCGAGCCGATTCACTGCTCGCCGAAATCAGAAAGGGCGGAGACTTCGAGCAAATCGCCAAGCGCGAGTCGATGGACCCCGGCACCAAGCAGCTCGGAGGCGATCTGGGTTGGAATCGTCGGGGCAGCGGTCTCGTTCCAGAGTTCGAGGCGATGATGTTCGCGCTGCGACCAGGTGAAGTGAGTCCGGTGATCGAGACTGCGTTCGGCTATCACATCATTCGTGTTGACCGCGTTCAGTCGGCCG
>DASWCI010000115.1:0-4116 GCA_036390195.1 Gemmatimonadaceae bacterium | reverse complement strand
GTGGAAGCAGCGCGAATTTCGCTCCCGTCGCGCCGCTGACGCTCTCGACCTTCCCTTCACCAACGCAGCCGCCGTAGGCGTCGATCTCGAACTCGACCGGCTGGCCGGGACGAATTTTGGCGAGCTGAGTCTCCTTGAAGTTCGCGGTGACCCAGACGCCTGTGTCGGCAACAATGCTCAGAAGGGGCTGTCCCGGCGCGACCAGCTGTCCGACCTCAACCTGCTTTCTCGAGACTTCCCCAGATGCGGGCGCGGCGATGCGAGTGTAATCGAGCTGCAGCTGCGCGTTTGCTGCGGCAGCACGGGCGGCAAGAGTGCGAGCGTTCGCCACGCGCACGCCGGCTTCAGCCGTGTTCACGGCTCCACCAGCGGCTCCAGCCTGACGCTGGGCGGCGAGAAGGTTCGCGTGTGCGACGTCCGCAGCTGCGATCGCCGCGTCGAGCTGTTGCTTCGAGATGATCTGCTTGGCCGCGAGCTCCCTCGCTCTGGCGAGATCTGCGTCAGCTTTGTTGGCGTTGGCGCGCGCAGCACCGATCTGCGCGTCGAGAGCAGCGCGTTGGCCGGTGGCACTCTGAACCTGCGCCTCTGCCTGCCCAGCGAATCCGCTGCCGCCAGCTGTGGCCTCGGCAGCAACGAGATCTGCCTGCGCCTGCTGCAGCCGGACGCGATAATCGGCGTCGTCGAGCTGGACGAGCAGCTGTCCGGCATTGACGTGATCGTTCTCGTTCACATCCACGGTCTTCACGTAACCGCCGACTTTCGCCAGCACGGGAACGATGTGACCGTCGATTTGCGCGTTGTCAGTCGATTGGTGGGAGCGACCATAGCTCAACTTCTGGAATGCCCACACCACGAGGATCAGAGCGACGACACCAACTATCGGAAGAACGAACTTCTTTCTCGACGATTTCTCGGGGCCTTCGCCCTCCGCGGGTGCAGAGGTTCGTCCGTTGCGTGACGCTGGAGTCTCGCGAGCTTCGGTCTCGATTGCGGTTGCCATAAGTCTACCTGTGTTCCTGATGATCTAGTTGAAGTGTGCAATTGGATCTTGGTAATTATCTCAGTGTCGTAACACTTCCGGTCGCACGCGCGAGTGCCACGCGCGCGAGCTGATATGCTGTCTCCGCATCGTTCACGAGCGTGCGCGAAGCCGTCAGCGCGAGCGATGCGTTCACTACATCTGCGTTTCCAGCCACGCCGGCGTTGAAGCGGTCGCGTGCCTGCGCCAACTCCTGCAGAGCGAGCTGCAACCTCTCGGTTGCCGCGTCGAGCTGCTCGCGGGCGCCAGCCAGATCGATCAGCGCCCCACGAACATCCGCCTGCGCCTGCTGCTCGAGATCGCGCCGACGGATTTCCGCCTCTTTCACTACGGACTGCTGTTCCTGAAGCCGCGCCTCGCGCTTGAAGCCGTCGAAAATCGGAAGCGTCACCTGCAAACCCCAGGTGTAGGTATTGAGCATCTTGGCGCCGTTTTTTCCGATGACTCCATCGTCTGCGACTAGGCCGAGCGAAGGAAGTCGTTCCGCCTTGATGGCGGAAACGCCTTGCTTGGCAGCGCGCAGCCGCTCCTCTTCGGCAACCAGATCCGGCCGATTGCGGAGCGCCTGAGCGACTAGCGTTGCCTCGTCCGGAAGCGGTTCGCCAGCCGCTGCCGGGGACAGTGAATCTGTGAGCACCAGATCGGTCCCGACCGGCAGTGCCAGCGAGCGCAAGAGATCGAGATGCGCGTGATCCTGCGCGTTACGTGAAGCGATGAGGCTCGCTCGCGTGGCGGCGAGCTGTGCTCGTGCCCGCGTGACGTCGAGCGCGACACCGGTTCCAGCCTGGAGCTGTGATTGTGCAATCCTGAGCAGCTCTGTCGCCAGCAGAGTGTCGGCCTGACGCGCGCGCAAATCCGCATCGGCGCGCATCGCCCTCACATAGGCCGAAGTCGCGACAGTTGCCGCCTGCTCGGCGGTAGCATCAGCATCTGCGCTCGACGAGCGCGCTTGCGCCTGCGCGGAGCGAACGCGTCCGAGCGCGCCGAAATCGACAAGGTTTTGTTGCACGCGACCGCGGATGTCGAGCGTGTTGACGGGTCCTTCCACCTGACCCTTCGGATCGAACACTGGTGGTTGGCCGGGCGGAGTTGGGAAATCGATGCCGAGCGTGGAGGTGTTGAACGTACGACCTGCTTCCTGCACGTAGCTGCTCAGCGTCGGAAGAAGATCGGCTCGGCGTTGCCGAACGCGCGCTTGCGCCTCGTCGGCGCGCAGTCGCGCTCCCTGGGCAATTGCGCTTTGATTCGCAGCGAGTCGGGCCGCGTCACCGAGGCTGAGGCGAACCGAAGTAGGCTGCTCAGAGACAGGAGCTACCGACGGACCCGGCGTCTGCGCCGCTCCAGAAGACGATACGATTGCAACCGTCGCGACCGCTGCCACCATTCGGCAGAGAACGCTCGAGAAAAATTCAGTCATTGTGAAAGGGAAGAAACGAAACTGCGTCCGATGGAGCGCCGTCCGCCTGCGCGTAGGCACCCTCGGATGTCGTGAGGGAATGGAGATAGAAGTGGGCCAGCTCGCGGAAAACATCCTCGTCGTTCTTGTGACAGAGCAGCGGGACGCCGCTGCGCTCAGCGCGCCAGATACCATTCATGATCGTCAGCGCAACGAGCATGCGGGCAGCGACCATTGGATCGATGTCGCGGAATTCTCCAGCGTCGATGCCGCGGCTGATGATTCCGCTGAACAACTTGAGTCCACGGGCGACTACCTCGTTCGCGTAGAACTCGGCGAGATCGGGGAACTGGTGCAGTTCGCCGATAACGAGTCGATGAATCGTGGTGAAGGCTGGAGTGCGGACGAACTTCCAGTAGCCGCGCATGACTGCGCAGAGCTGTTCGGTGGGCGTTCCCTGGGTGAGGGTTTTTTCGGCTGACTCGATGGTGGCGACGGCAGTCTGCCGGATCATCTCGCGGAACAGCTCTTCCTTGTTGGGGAAGTAAAGGTAGATCGTGCCCTTGGAGACTCCGGCCCGTTTGGCGATATCCTGGAGGCGGGATTTGGCGAGTCCGCATTCGCCGAACACTTCGAACGCCGCCTCGATGATCTGCTGGGGTCGGTGTTCAGGGCGTCTTCGCCATTTTGGTTGAGCTGACTTCGTTCTGGGCATTGCTAAACAAATAGTGACTGACCGGTCAGTAATATACTATTGGCCAAATTCGAAGTCAATTCGCCCAAGGGATTCTCGCTACTTGTGCGTCGCTTCCACTGCCTCCTTGTGCCGGAAATGCGCGTTCGTCAGCAGCACGATCGAAGTCAACAGCAGAAAGAGAGTAACCGCGCCCAAAATAAATCCGGTGAGCGCTGCACCGAGGTCGGTCTTTTTTTTCGTCGCCATCACTTCGCTCCCGCGCCGCTCGAGACCCTGGCCTTCGACAACGTGTCGTTCGGGTTGATCTTGGGGACGACGTCGAGACCTTCGATCACCTTCCCGAAAACGGTGTGCACCCCGTTCAGGTGCTTGGTGTTCTGCTCGTTGAGCACGATGAAGAACTGACTGCCACCGGTGTTCTTTCCCGCATGCGCCATCGACAGCGCGCCGACTTGATGCGTGTGCGGATTCCCTTTCGTCTCGCAATCGATCTTGTAACCCGGCCCGCCAGTGCCAACGGGTCCCTTCGCGTGCTCACCGCCCTTCGAGTAAGGGTCGCCGCCCTGCACGACGAAATCCTTGATGACGCGATGGAATTTCGTTCCGTCGTAAAATCCGGAGTTGGCGAGCTTCTCGAAGTTGGCAACTGTGTTCGGCGCCTCCTTCTCGTACAGCTCGGCGCGCATCGTCCCTTTGTTGGTTTCTATCGTTGCAAACTTCGTCATCGTGAGGGCTGAGAGAGTACTGAAGTTAATCGAACCTGGTCGCGGAATCTAAGTAACTGCAACTAAGTAACTGCAACTGAACGGGCGGGAGGCGTCAGCGGTTAGGCGCGAGGTGAGAGGTTACGACGCGGGGACGTTCCTATTGCGCGTGTGGCACAAGCAGTTGCTTGTGCTCCAAATGCTGTTAGTGACGTCCCGACGTAGTGACCTCTCACCTCGCGCCTAACCGCTGACGCCTCCCGCCCGTTCAGTTGCAGTT
>DASWCI010000114.1:0-2949 GCA_036390195.1 Gemmatimonadaceae bacterium | reverse complement strand
AGAAGCAGCTTGACCTCCGCTGGTTCTAAGTAAGGGATGTCCGGCTTGGGTCCCTTCTTCCCCGATATCGAGACGATCAACCCGTATTCGGCGGCGTTCGTCGTATCCTTCCGAATCAAGTATCGGCAGAAGCTCCGGATTGCGGTGAGCCGGCTATTCCGGGTAGCCACGCTGTTTCCGCGAGCGGATTCCAAGTGGTCAAGGAACGCGAGAACCTTGTTCTCGGTGATGTCATCGAGACGAAGCTTTGACACGTCCCTTCCGTTTGCATCAGCGAGGTAACAGAAGAACAGTTGTAGACTGTCTCGGTAGGAAAACACGGTGTGCCGACTTGCTCCGCGCGTTCGCTGCAGGTGCTCGCGGAAAAATGATTCGACCTGTTGAAGCAGCCGATCTCGCCTGCCCACACCGATGCCCATTCGAATACTCATCGCTCCTCCCGATCCCAGCAACGACGGATGTAATCCTCGTGGCGCGTGCTCACAATGCGGCGCAGATCCGGCGTCAACTGAAGATAGTCCTGCGTACCGAACAGGTCGTCGTGACCAAGGTACGCGGACAGCCACGCCAGACGCTCTTGCACGTCGACGCCATCACGGTACCACTCGGTGAGCCGATTGACGGCGAAGCTATGGCGCGTATCGTAGGGTCGCGGCCCCCCGCGGCCTGTGCAAGGTTTGAGACCCGCTCGTCGCAGCAGGACTATGATTGCGTTGGACACGATCGGACGACCACAGGGAGGACCGTTCGGTTGAACGAGAAACCGGCTGTCTTCGGAGGCGGGATTGATCCGACTCCGTTGCTGCAGGTAGTCAGAAAGTTCCGAGGCAAGAGTCTCCTCAAACGGCACCCATCGCGACTTCGTCTTGCTCACTTCCACACGCAGGACCTTCTCTCGTAGGTCCACATCTCGAATCCGTAGTCGTACCGCCTCGCCCGTACGCAGGCCGGTGCAATACAAGATCAGCAGCAGGGCTCGATAGGTACGTGAACGAAAGGGGTGCTGCATTTTGCCGATCTCGTCCAGCAAGATCCGTATCTCGGCGGGCGAGAAGATGTGCGGAAGATAATGGGACTCGTAGACGCGTGGCGCCAGGTCGCGATCCGGAACAAAGCTGTTTGGATCTCGTCGCCGCAAGAACAGGCAGAACTTCCTCACGACGAGGAAGCTGTTGGTGATAGTCACCGGCCTGCAGTGAAAGGTGGCGAGCCACCCCTCAATGGCCATCTTAAGGTCCATTGGCTTGCGCCCTTTGAAGGTCTCTGCCACGAAGCGATCAAAACGCCGTAGCACCCACTCGGCGCTGTCGTACTGAATGCCGAGCGAGCGCTTGAATTCCAAGAAAGCTTGGAGTTGATTGGCGAGACGGCTTCTAAACCCGTTTGTCATTGGGGCACCGGCAATGCGCACCGCCTCAGTTGCTCCATGTCGATGCCGGCATACCTGGAGAGCGATCGTGTATCGGAATGGCCGACGACATCGACGACCACTTTGGGCGGCACTCCGCGGTTCAGCTGCGCGGCAATATGGGCGCAACGGAAAACCTTCATCTTGCAGCGTGGTGGAAGCGGGATGCCGGCCTTTTCCGCATATCGTTGCAGATTCGTCGCGATAGTGTTTGTGGTGGGAACCTTGGCCCATGGCGCATAGTGTCGCAGGAAGACCTCGCGTTTTCCGGTGTTAGCGGGACGAGCCGTCTGTATGTAGGTGGCGAGGGCATGCGCCACCTGCGGCCGTAGGGGAACCTCGATCCGAACGCCGGTCTTGGGACGTATGATCGAGAGCGTGTTCCGGTACCAATCAATGCCATCGAGGCGCAGAGAAAGAACGTCGGCGGCTCCCCATCCATAACTTGCCGCTGTGACGAAGATGGCGAAGTCTCTCTTACCGAGGGGCCGCGTTCGGTCGATGGCTCCAAGGACCCTCTTGATCGCCGTCCAGGGGACGTTCTCTGGAGGCCGCTTCAGCATCTGGCGTAGCGTTGGACCAATCACGGCCGGCGCGAGGTCGGTGCCGATTCGTCTCGTCCTGTACAAAAAACGGAGGAAATGGCGGATGCAAATACAGGCATTCGCGGCAGTGGTCACGGCCAGCTTGCGCTGCGTGGTCAGCGTGGAGACAAAGTGGTCCACGTCAGTCAAGCCGATCGCATGCAGCTCGATCTTGCGCTTCTTGAGGTCCTTCAGAAACCACGTGATGTAGAGGCGGTGATCTTTAGAGGTTTTCTCTTCGAAGTTGCGGATGCGCCGCGTATGCAACCAATACTCATCTATCAAATCGCGGGGTGCCTGTGATAACCAGGCGGGAACGGGCTTGCCCAGAGCGCGCAAAGCATCCGCCCATGCGCGTAGCGACGCCCGCATGATCCGCGCGTTTAGCTTCCGGTCCCCTGGTCGATGTCGCGCCTCGTACTGAGCGACACGACGGACGTTTTCGCACGTCAGCTTTCGAGCGATCCGACTGTCTCGTTCGTCCCTGCCGAGACGACGGTATATCCTCCGCTTGTTACGGATCCTTCTCTCAATGGTCGAGTACACATATCCCGCGCCGAGCCACATCGCGATGACTTGACGCTCGAGCGCGTTGGATGCGAGCGCGACAACGTTTCGTACCATGCTTGTATAACGTCGCGTCAGCGGAAATTATTAGATTGGTTAATCCAGAAAATATGAAGAGCTGAAGCGTCAGATCCGTCGCGGCTTTAGCGCTTCCGAGCGCGCGAATCTGGCCTCACTGATGAGGCAATCTGCTGTTGGCACTTACTCGCTTTCCCGCTTCCGCACGGCAACTGAGGCATATTGCACTACTCGTGATAAGTGAACGACAATCAGCGCGGCATGAGACGCATCGCGCAAACGCAGCAGCGTCTGGCAGGGCGCGGCCATGGCGCGGGTATCGTTTTCGTCCTGGTCATGCGTGGAGTAGAGCGGGTCCAAAACGACGACATC
>DASWCI010000113.1:0-12597 GCA_036390195.1 Gemmatimonadaceae bacterium | reverse complement strand
CTACGCACGACTAGTGGCTTTGCTACGTCGCTTCGGTCTGCGCGGTTTCGCTTTCGATTCCACGAGCCTCCAGAATTGGCGCTCTCCAATGACTTTCACCGCATGCCCTCTCGTGGCGAGTCGCCGGATCTCGAGCAGCTTCGTACCTCCGTCGTCGCCGGCAATCTGGAGCGCGTTCGGCCGGCCGCGTACCAGTACATCCGATGACGGGCCTGGTTTCGACTGCACGATCGCGCCCGCCTTCTTCGCGGCGGCAATCGCTTCGCTCCTCGGCCGGGTCAGGAAACCCGTGAACGAGACGCGTTTGCCTTTCAGACTCACAACGCGGCCGAGGTGAGGCCGCTTTGGTCTATGCCGTAGCGCGGCGATTAGCTTGCCAGCCGCCTCATAACGCTTGCCACGCGCGCCGAGACAGCGGTAGATGACTTCTTTTAGATGATCGCTGCACGGAAGACGGCGGACATCGCGACTGCTCATCGGGCTCGTGATGTCGCCGCGCAACAGCATCGCCGCGATCAATCCTACCTGATAGATGTCGTCACGCTGCTGCCAACGCCGCACTCTTCCCCACGCGATCTCCGCCGGCGCGTTGAACACGTTGAACGCATCGGCGGTGACGCCACGCGCACTCCGCTGATGCATCGCGATGCCGAAGTCACCCAGCTTGAGCTGCTCATCTTCGCAGACGAAAACATTGAACGGCGTGAGATCGCGATGCAGCGCCTGGCCGCGGTGCAATATGTCCAGCGCGTTCAGGATCGCCGCGATCTCGCGTCGGACGAATCGCTCCGACTGCGGACCCTTCTTCTCGAGCCACACACTTAAGTCGCCATGTACGGCGTACTCCAGCGCGATGCAGTAACGTGTGCGCCCATTGTCGACCTCCACGAACCGGTCGAAAACTCGCAGCGCACGCGGCTCGCGGAAAAGCAGCTCGGCGAAGTATGCCTCGCGTAGCCACGCGGAGAGGCGCTCGGTGATCTTGATGCAAACCTGCGCCGGCAGGCCGTCCTGAGGAGTGGGCGTCGCGAGGTATACCTCGCCGAATCCTCCCTTACCAATCAGTCGATTCAATTGATAGGTGCGACCGCTCTCAGAGCTGGATGTCCGCTGCACGTCAGTCATCGCCGCCTCAGAACCAAACGAAATTCGTTCGAGATTGTACTGCTCCGCTCGCGGGTTTGATGAATGGCATGCCTCAGAAGATAAGGCGCCGAGGGATGCTATTCGAGCAGAAGCTCATAGTATACGAGCGGATCGTCGCGATATACGACCCGGCCGCGCTCCTTGAATCCGCATTTCGCATAAAAGTCGCCCGCCCCCGCCGGTGAATCGTAAGCGTCGAGCCGTATCGCGTCCGCGAGCGAATCCCGAGCGACAGCACACGCGTCCTCCATCGCGAGCTTGCCGAATCCCTGGCCCTGATGTGCGACTGAAACCGTAACGCCGGTGAGATACAAAGGCCGCTTCACCGGCGTGAAATAGCAAACATCGATTGCCCACGGCTTCTTCGTCGCCAG
Organism: Gemmatimonadaceae bacterium; assembly: GCA_036390195.1. Classification (GTDB taxonomy): domain Bacteria; phylum Gemmatimonadota; class Gemmatimonadetes; order Gemmatimonadales; family Gemmatimonadaceae; genus UBA4720. Next base: position 11,077 of record DASWCI010000113.1, on the reverse strand, counting down.
CCGCACCACAGTAACGATGCGCTTTCCGAGTCTGCCGACTCGTACCCGCGCGTGTCGTTGAGCAAGGGCAGCGCTGCGTTCGGTTACGAGCGACGACCAATGGCCAACTCCGAACTGCGCTGTTAGGGCGCCGGCAGCGGCGTTCTGCAGGCCGGCGATCACCGCAACGTCGTCGGGCGTGGCGTCGCGAAATTTCAGTCGATCCATCACCTCGCCGGATTTTTGTGTCCTAACCGGTTTCATCCGCCCAAGCTTACGAGCAAATTGCGGCAATGGCCAAGAAGCAGGCAGCCGAAGTTTTGTCGATCGACGGCCGCGAGGTCCAGATCACCAATCCGGACAAGCCCTATTTCTCGCGCGACGTCAAACTGACCAAGCTCCAAGTCGTCCAGTATTACCTGTCGGTCGCGAGTGGAGCAGTCCGTGGTGTGCAGGATCGGCCCAACATGCTCAAGCGCTTCGTGAACGGCGCCGAGCGCGAGCCGTTCTATCAGAAGCGCGCGCCGGAGAATCGTCCGGACTGGCTGAGAACTGTCACGCTCTCATTTCCGTCGGGCCGCACCGCTGAAGAGGTTGTTGTCGATGACGCAGCGGGACTTGCGTGGATCGTCAACCTCGGTTGCATCGAGTTGCATCCGCACGCGGTGCGCACCAACGATCTCGATCACCCCGACGAGCTGCGGATCGATCTCGATCCGGTCCCGGGCGTGAAGTGGGACGATGTGCGTCGTGTCGCGATGGAAGCAAAGCAGCTGCTCGAGGAAGTCGGACTGCGCGGCTGGCCGAAGACGAGTGGCTCGCGAGGCATGCACGTCAACGCGCGCATCGAGCAGCGATGGACATTCACCGAAGTGAGACGCGCCGCGCTGGCGCTCTCGCGCGAGATCGAGCGACGCGCGCCGAAGATTGCGACATCCAAGTGGTGGAAGGAAGAACGGCATGGCGTATTTCTCGATTATAACCAGAACGCCAAGGACCGCACGACCTGCTCGGCCTACTCGATACGGCCGCTCCCCGACGCGCGCGTTTCGGCGCCGTTGCACTGGGACGAAGTTCCGGACTCTGAGCCGGAAGATTTCACAGTGCTGACAGTGCCAGCTCGGCTAAAGGCGATTGGCGATCCGAACGCCACGATGGATGATGCAGCCGGTTCACTCGAGCAGCTGCTCGATCTCGCCGCGCGCGACGAAGCCGCCGGACTCGGCGACGCGCCTTGGCCGCCGCACTTTCGCAAGATGGAAGGTGAAGCGCCGCGCGTGGCTCCGTCGCGCGCCAAGGGGGCGAAGACAGTCACCAAGAAGACGGCAACAAAGAAAACCGCTGCGAAATCGCGAACCAAGATGCCGCTGATCGTGGTTGCTAACTCACCCAACAAGGAGGCGGCGCTGGCGGGTCTCGAGCGCTGGAAGAAACGATATCCCACAGCTGCGAAGCATTTGGCTGTGGACGATGTCTTAGTCGATTCGATGCGCGGACGGTCGTCGACGTGGACGCGCATCCGCGTCAATCTGCGCAACGTTCCAGAGAAGATCCGGCCCCCGCAGGAGACGCCCGACCCCGACGATGATCCGACGCGCGCCTGGCGCGAAGCGCGCGAGAAACGCCGCTAATGAATATTGAACCTGTTGATGTAGATCACGATGCCAATCAGCGTCTGCACCACACCGAGAATCAGCAGCGTGATGTCGTGGCGACCCTTCCAAAAGCGCCAGCCGAGTGCCGCGATGATGAGGCCCGCCACGAGAGTCAGTAATAAAAATCCCGCGATGTGATCCCTGTAAGCGATGTAGTAGCCCCCGATCGCTCGCGCAGCGAGCAGATGCCCTGACAACCCAACGGCAAGCAGTATTGCGCCGAGCCAAATCCAGCTGCGGTTTATTGGGCGTGCGGCAATGTCTGTGCGCGACCATTCCATGACAGCTCCGTTCGTTTAGTGGATGACGCGGCGCCAGCGTTCGTATGGCCAGGCCAACCCGACGACAGCACCGATCCCAGCGCCCCACGCAGCGCCGACTCCCGCCGCTCGCCAGTCGGTACGATAGTGCGGGCCGCCCGATCGCCGTGGATCGTTGAGTAGCCCAAAGAGAATCGCGCCCCCGATCGCGCCGCCAGCCGCGCGCTCGATCATGCTCTCGCCCGGCGAAACTCCTCGGCTCACATCGAGACGGCGCACCGCAGCGCGCGGAATCGCGAGCGATCCTGCAGTGCCGGGCACGTCCAGGCGAAGGATGCCCCGGTCGACGGATTCAACGGTGCCGCGTAAGAGTTGTCTGCGGACAGGTTCTTGTTCCTGGCGAACCGTCTCTGGGATCCAGACGCGAACTCGCGTCCCCGGCTGGACCTCGGCGGGGAACTGCGCGCCGGCGAGCCGAGGCGCAGCGAGCAGGAAGCTGATGACGATGAGTAAGCGCATCATTGATCCTTTTTTTGCGGCGAGATCTCGCCTCGTTTCTCGAGGAGCTTGAACTCAAATCGCTGCGCCTCCCCGATGCGTTCGACCTCAATCGCGATGGCATCCAGCGACTGCTGAAGATGGTTGAGGCCCTCGGTGACCTCCCGCGCACCGGGCACTTCCTGTTGCTCTGTACGCGCCATGAGCCGCCACATCACGTATACCCCGGCAAAGAAGAGCATGACATGCGTGGCTGTATGCATCACCTCACCGATCGCCGCAGCGTACACGCCGCCGGCAAAATTGATGAAGGTGAAGATTGCCGCGCCGAGCCACCACTTGGAGCGTCGAGTCATGAGGAAGCCCTCCTCGTCTAGAACCTACGCGCCGGATGAGTCAAAGTTTCTTGCGCGAGCGTTGCTCAGCGTCTCGACGCTGGCTGAAAACCGAGCGCCCCGTTCAGCCAGCGCACTAGTGGAAGGAGCGTCTTGAACTCGCTCGCCAGAAGTTGCGCCAACGATGCACTTGTTACCTGCGCATCAGTCAACGTGCGGCCGCTGGTGAACGACTGGTAGCGCAGCCATTTCGCAGCGGGATGGTCCTCGGCGTAGCCCCGCGGCATCCGTTTCAGCATCGCTTCGTCGTCGAGCCCACCGAACCGAGGCTGAATTGAGCGCGCCATCCGAGCAAACCCTCGGGGATCATTGGCGATGGCGTGGCGCAGCTTGTTCAACTGCGGACGCGGCGGCATCCAGACGCCGGCGCCGATCATCGACTTCCCTGGTTGGAGATGAAAGTAGAAGCCGGCACTCCCGGCATCTGCTTCGGATCCGACCTTGCGAGCTGCGTTGCGATGGTGAAACCAGCAAGCCGCGTGTGTCTTGTACGGCGACTTGTCTTTGGAGAAGCGGATGTCGCGGTAAATCCGGAACATCGATCGCTTTGGATCTCCGCCGATTTCCGGCGCGAACTGCGCAAAGCGCGTATCGAGATCCTCGATCAGCTCGCGCATCGGCTCGCGCACCTCGGTCTCGTATTCGTCGCGATGCGCCTCGAACCAGGGTTTCTCGTTGTGCCGGGCAAGCTGCCGGAAAAAGCTCAGCGCACGGGGAGTGAATGGCATACCGGGAAAATATCACCCGAACAAAGACTTGATGACGAACAGAACGTTCGCCGGACGCTCGGCCAGGCGGCGCATGTACCAGCGGTACCACGCCGCTCCATAACTGATCAACGTCTTCACGACGTGACCCTCTGTAACGAGCCGTCGCTGCGCGCCGTCGCGAATTCCGTAAAGCATGTGAATCTGATATTTGTCTTTTCCGACATCTGAGACCGCCGCGCGCTCGGCGATCCGCGCGATCAGCGCGAGATCGTGCGTACCAAAAACGGGAGCGCAGACGCCCTCACGAGCTCCATCCAGCAACGTTGACGCGAGCGAGTAGTAGGCGCGATCGGTGTCCCTCTTCTTCTCGAAAGCCACTGCCTTGGGCTCGTCGTATGCGCCCTTCACGAGTCGAATCACAGGCTTGAGCGGCATCAGTCGGGAAAGATCCTCAGGCGTGCGACGCAGATAGGCCTGAAGCGCGACGCCGGTAGAAGGATGATTTCTCAACAACGTGATGTAGAGCTCGAGCGTTCGGTCGACGTAGCTCGAGTCTTCCATGTCCAGCCAGAGCGCGGATCCAGTTTCTTCCGCTTTGGCGGCCAGCGCGAGCAGATGGCGCTCACATTCCGCGATAGAGAGATCGAGGCCGAGCTGGGTCGGCTTGACGCTGACCTGTCCCGGAAGCCTCATCGCTCGAATTTGATCGAAGAACCGGAGATAGTGATCGCGCACCGCCCCCGCAGCCGCAGCACTCGTGATCGCTTCGCCGAGCTGCGTGAAGATCAGCCCGCGACCGCTCGCAGCGATGGTGGCACCCGCTACGAGTGCGTCATCAGCGTGCTCGCCCGGCATGAACTTCCGCGTCGCCCGCTGCACAAATTTGCTGCGCAGAGCGAAGTCGTTGAGCCTCGGGCTTCGCGCTGCGGCGAGCAGAATCGAACGTCCCAAGGGCACGGGAGAGACTCCTCCTTAGGCGGGGAGAGTCTTGCTAATTCCTACTCAGCGGGTGCTCGCGAAAGAACGCCGCTACTCTGGCTTGCTCGTTCCATCGCTGAGCGTTCCCACGGAGTTAGGCGCGTCTCCGGATTGGTGACAATCAGCTTAGCGACGCCATGTCGATGACGAACCGATACCGTACGTCGCTCTTCAACATGCGCTCGTAGGCTTCATTGATATACCCAATGTCGATCACCTCAATGTCCGAGCTGATACCGTGCTCGGCGCAGTAATCCAGCATCTCCTGTGTTTCGGGAATGCCGCCGATACCAGACCCCGCCAGGCTGCGACGGCCGGTGATCAAAGTGAACACTCCTACCTCGGCTGGCGTCGGCGGTGCGCCGACGCACATCATCACGCCATCGGTGGCCAATAAGCCCAGGTACATGTTGTAATCGTGCTTTGCCGAAACGGTGTCGATGATGAAGTCGAAATACCCGGCCAGCTCCTTGAGCTGCGCGGGATCGCGCGTTAGCGCGAACTTGTTCGCGCCCAACCGACGAGCATCCTCCTCCTTCTCAGGTGACGTGCTGAGCATCGTCACTTCTGCTCCGAACGAAGCTCCGAGTTTGAGCGCCATGTGACCGAGCCCACCGAGTCCGATCACGCCGAGCTTGTGGCCCTTGCCGACATTCCAGTGGCGAAGAGGCGAGTAAGTGGTGATGCCGGCGCAGAGAAGCGGCGCTACCTGGGCGAGCGGCAACTTGTCCGAGACTCTGAGCACGAAATCCTCGTCAACCACGACCTGCTTTGAATAGCCGCCGTAGGTGATTTCGCCGCTGACTCTGTCACGCGCGCTATAGGTGAGGACCATGCCCACCGTGCAGTACTGTTGCAGACCTTTCCGGCAGTTGACGCACTCGCGGCACGAATCGACCATGCATCCTACGCCGACGAGGTCTCCGCTGCGGAACTTCGTGACGTCGTCGCCAACGGCAGTTACTCGACCCACGATCTCATGGCCGGGAACTACGGGATAGATCGTCTGCCCCCACTCGTTGCGCGCCATGTGGATATCGGAGTGGCAGACTCCGCAGTACAGAATCTCCAATTGCACATCGCGCGGCCGCAGGGCTCGGCGCTCGATCTGGAAAGGGGCCAGACGTGCGTCAGGCGCCTGTGCCGCATAAGCTCGGGTCACTTTTGTTGGAGCTGCGGTAGCGACCCGCTGCTCCGCGGGCGTGACAATGTTCGTATCGGTCATCGTAGTTTACTCCTCCAGCCGTTGGCGTTGAATCTAACGGCGGCCTGCACGCGCGTCGACCAAGGCCCAATCGATGCGTCGTTATCGCGTGGGGTCCAACCCCATCGCGCGTCCTGTACGTAGTCAATGTTGATGTCCACGATGGTTTTCTGCGCATTGTACGGCTTTATTGTAAGACGTGATGACCAAACCTGACGAAGCATTGCCTGCATGGTGCGTCCGTCTGATTTCCGAGCTCGACGCCGCCGACGAGCGCGCGACCGCGCTCGCGAAAACGCTTACTCCGGGGCAACTCAACTGGACTCCTGCTCCTGGCGTGTGGAGCATTGGCCAGTGCCTCGAACACCTGTACCTCACCAACCGGGAATACCTGGAGCCGATCTCGAATTCGTTGATGGGTGCTGAGCTCGCGGGGGTTCAGGACATCAAACCGGGCTGGTTCGGCCGCTGGTTCATTCGCAACTACATCGAACCCTCGTCCAAAACGAGACGAGCCCGCGCACCCAGGAAGATCAGGCCGGGCGCACAAGTCGATCCGTCCATTCTCGATCGGTTCCTCGGCAGCAACCATAAGGCACGTGAGCTCGTTCATCGCGCCAGAAACTACGACGTCAATCGCATCCGATTCAAAAATCCCTTCGCTCCAGTTGTTCGTTTCACCGTGGGAACGGGGCTGGAGATTCTGTCGAAGCACCAGCGCCGGCACCTGCTGCAAGCTGAACGCGTCAGAAAGTCCCAGGAGTTTCCTGCGCTGTAACTCTGTAGGCGAGATCATACACGAACATCGATACGACTCCTGCTGTCAAAACAGGAAAAGGCTGCTAACGCCCCGTGGCGAAAATCGCCCCTAGCTCGTGCGGCGGTACGACCTCCAACTGATCGAAGGTGCAGTCGCGAGGTTGCTTGTCGTCGCGCCAGCGGCGAAACTGCGCCGTGTGGCGAAATCGATTTCCCTGCATGTGGTCGTACGCAACTTCGACGACGAGCTCCGGACGAATCGGCTCCCATGACAAGTCTTTTCCCTGACTCCAACGACTCTGCCCGCCGGGCATACGATGTGGCTCAGCGTCTGCCGCCGGCTGCGCTTCTGCCCACCCGCGCCATGGATGTCCGTCTAATGCATTCTCACGATACGGAGCAAGAAACGTCACCAGCTCCTTCCGTTTGACATCGGTGAAGCTCGCGCACACACCGACGTGCTCGAAGTTTCCGCGGTCGTTGTATAATCCGAGCAGGAGCGAACCGACTTTGGTTTTCTCACCGCGCTTGTGCCAGCGGAATCCGGCGACGACACAATCACACTCGCGTTCGTGCTTAACCTTGAGCATCACTCGCTTATTCGGCTCGTAGGTTCCGTCCTCCGATTTCGCGACCACGCCGTCGAGTCCCGCGCCCTCGAAGCGGCGAAACCAGTCGGCGGCGGTGGTTCTGTCGCGGGTTGCAGGCGTCAGGTGAAGAGGCGGCTCCGCTTTTTTGAGGATCGCCTCGAGTCTCGCGCGACGTTTACTGAAGGGTGTGTCGCAAAGGCTCTTATCACCCTCGCAAAGCAAATCGAAGAAGACGACGGACGCTGGCGTCTCCACAGCTAATTTCTTGACGCGCGACTCGGCTGGGTGCAGTCGCATCTGCAGCGTTTCGAACTCGAGGCCCTCGCTGCTCGCGATGACGATCTCGCCGTCGAGCACGCAGCGTTTGGGGAGCTGTGCCTTTAGCGGATCGATTAGCTCGGGGAAGTAGCGATTGAGCGGCTTCTCGTCTCGGCTTTGGATGAAGATCTCGTCACCGTCCCGAAAGACGAGCGTGCGGAAGCCGTCCCACTTCGGCTCGAAGATCCATCCTTCACCGGGCGGCAGCTCGCCGACTCGCTTGGCGAGCATCGGGAGGACCGGCGGATTGACAGCGAGGTTCATAAGGGAATCTCACAATCCGCGGGCCGCGGTTCAATATTTCAACCAATGCGAGTCCTTTTCCTCGCGCTCACCCTCGCACTCGCCAGGGGTCAGCAACCCCTCGTTCGTCGCCTACTGGGCGCAGGAAGGCGTGGAATGGATCAAGGCATACACTGACATCCGAAGCGCGGAGCTCAAAGCGGCGATCGACGAAGCGCACAAGCGCGGGCTCAAAGTCACCGGACATCTCTGCTCGGTGAGCTTTCGTGAGGCGGTAGACCTCGGCATCGATAACCTCGAGCACGGGATGCTCACCGACACGGACTTCGACCCGCAGAAGAAGCCGGACGTCTGCCCGCCGAACAGTCTGATGCGGGTAGCGGTCGCGAGCTTGACGAGCGATACGGCAAAGTCCGTGATTCAGAAAATGGTCGCGAAGGGCGTCGGAATGACCTCGACGCTGGCGGTATTCGAGCCGTTCTTCGCGAATCGTCCCACGAAGGACGAGCGCACGCTCGAAGCGATGAGCCCGGAAGTGAGAACAGCCTACCTCAACGTGCGCAACAATATCGACACGGCGTCGTCTCCGATGTTTACTGCGCCGATGCTCAAGAACGCGATGGCGTTCGAGAAGGCGTTCGTCGACGCCGGGGGACGACTCGCGGCTGGTGTGGACCCGACAGGCTTCGGTGGCGCGCTAGCCGGGTTCGGCGATCAGCGTAACTATGAGCTGCTTATCGAGACGGGTTTCACGCCGGCGCAGACAATTCAGATCGTGTCCGCCAATGGCGCCAAGATCCTCGGCGTGTACGACAAACTCGGCTCGATCGAGCGGGGCAAGCTCGCCGATCTCGTCGTGCTCGATGGGAATCTCGTGTCGGATCCGAGCGTCATTCGCAAAGTCACCACCGTGTTCAAGGATGGCGTTGGCTACGACTCGGCGAAGCTGATCGCAGCGGTCAAAGGACGGGTCGGGATCGACTGACGGGAAACCAGCGTCGAAAAATCATCCAGCCCGAATGGACAAGGCATGACGGAAAACATCTCTCGGGTCCCATCGTGCCTTGATCCGCTGCAGGCGCGGGTAGTTCTCCTTGTAACACAGCGTGTACCACGGCACGCCCGAAGTATTCAGCGTCGGGTCGGTGAGATCGGTGTCGGGATGATTGATGAACGTTCCATCGTACGCATCGCTCGGAACCGGGACGCCTCCGCTCTCCGCAAATAGATCTCGATAGAACGCACGCACCCACGTGAGGTTCTTCTCCTCTTCGTGCGGATCGATCCACCCTGTGTTGCAGGCCATGTCGAAAATCGAATTGCGTTGCGCGGAGGCGGTCGCATCGGACGCCACGGAATTGATACGGCCGCCATAAGTCGCCAAGCCGAACGCACCGCCCATGATGTCGTAGTCGCTGCGCGTCATGTAATCGTACGCCACCGCAATCTGGCGATCCGTGAAACGCTTCTTGAGCAACGCGTCCTTCACCTTCACACTTACTCCGCCTGGTGGCATGGCGAAGAGATCTGGAAACGGATTGAGCGCGAACTCGAGCCAGGACATGCTCGCCAGCTCTCGGTTCTGCGGGGCGGGGATTCCTTCGCTCAACTCAGCGAGATAATCATCCACCTGCCGCTCCGCGTTGGGGCTGGCGGTGCTCAATCCCCGGATGATGATTTTCCCGAGCTGCTTGCGATGGACTACTAAAAGAGTCCAGAGCGAAACGTTCGGAGAATGAGCGTCACTGTTTCGCTCGCTCCAGATCCCGTGATTTCTTAGGAGTCGCTGGAAGGACGACTGGTCGATGTCGCTCCAGTTCCATTCGGCTCTGAAAGTCGTGATCGACTCCGGTGCGCGCGGCAACAGCGCAGCTGGATCGTTGCTGGATGCGTCAGGTGATCGGAACCAGTAACGCGTGACAATACCGAAGTTGCCAGCACCACCGCCGGTGTGCGCCCACCAGAGATCGCGATTCGGATCCGAGGTTTCGCGGGTTGCCACCACGCTGCTTGCGCGTTCGTCCTCGTCCACCGTGACAACTTCGACTGCGTACAGATAATCCGCGGCGAGACCGAGCTGGCGGCAGAGGAATCCAAAGGCGCCACCGACGACATGTCCGCCCATGCCGATCTCCGGAAACTCGCCGAGGGGCACCACCACTCCCCAGTTTTCGAACAGTGCGCGGAAGGTCTCGCCGACCGTCGCACCTGCCTCGACTGCGACTGCGCGCATTTCCCGGTCGTAGTAGACTCGCTTCATCGGCGAGACATCGATAATCGCTCGCACGTCGGGATCAGAGACGAATCCCTCGAGGCAGTGCCCGCCACTTGTCACGACGAGGCGCCGTCCTTCACTCACCGCCTCCCCTACTGCCGCGACAACTTGTTCCGTGGAGCTTACGAGGCGGACATAGTCTGGTCTCGCAGCGTAGCGCTTGTTGAACTGCTTGTTGATGACCGCGAGATACCGCGGATCTTCGGGGCCGATTTTGATGGATTCGACCTGAGTGTAGTCGGTCGTTTGTGGTGTGGACATGCGCTATGCTCTTGCGCGCCCAGAGGGGCGAGCCGCAAGCCCGATCGGCCGCAACGCTCGCACCTCGATGACGGACCACATGTCAGGGCCCGGCAGCGCGACGGTATGGACGTACGTCGGAAAATGCCAACGCGGATCGAAAGCGATCTGGGCTCCTCCATTGATCTCGGCTGCACGTTCGAGATCGTCGTACAAGCCGTCGATGCTGAACGTGTTCCAATCGATGAGGGCGGCAGATTTGCCGGTTGCGTCCCACGCTCGCAGCGGCTGGCCGGTGCGAACCTCCATCAGTAGCCATCCCCGAGTTCCAGGACAGAAGCACCCTACTCGGAGGAGAAACCGATAGTTGGGCGGCTTCTTCGCGTTCCACAGGGCGCGTTCCTTCCTGATCGTCGCGCGGAACGCTTGACGTTGCGAGGAGGTTTGCAGCTTGAAATCTTGCGCCTCTGGAAAGAACGCTCGCGTGGGCGCCGTGTCCTTGAAGAAGTTGACGATGCCGGTATCCGCGATAGTTGCGATGACGCGAGTCGTGTCCTTGATCGTAGGAACAACGCCAGTGCTCGGAGCTTCCGGCAAGCGCCGCTTGCAACCCGAGCAAGGCAAAATCAGAAGCGGAATTACCAGCCGTACCAAGCGGCTCATGGACATAACCTTCCTTCAATCTGCGGACACGTGGCGTTTCAAGAAATGCCTCAAGTGCCAGCCGATCTGACGTCTTCGTTCAGCTGGCTTGCGCCCGACCACGATTAAGTGTGCGCTGCAGCCAATTACGGACGGCTCCGACTCGAGCGCGCGTGCCACCTGTAGAATGATCTCGCGTCGTTCTCGATCAGTCCAGCGCTCGACAAAATCCGGAAGAATCCAGCTCGGGCCCTCGACGCCGTATAATCCTTCGACCTCGAAACCGGCGTTGCTTACTTCGCGTTGAAGATCCTCCGGTCGATGGAAATAC